>JALYMV010000118.1 GCA_030773575.1 Actinomycetota bacterium | reverse complement strand
CGCGCACGCTGCGCATCGGCGGGCTCGAGGACCCGCTCGAGGCGCTCCACGAGCGCGGCCTCACCGACGGGCTGCCGGTCGTCCCGCCGACGCCGGAGCGCGTCGTGGCGATGCTCGAGCACACGCGCCGCCACCCGCAGGAGCTCGTCGGGGTCGTCCCGCCCTACGACGGGCGCGCGACGGTCGAGAAGGTGGCGATCAACGCGGTGATGGCGGGCTGCCCGCCCGAGGCGCTGCCCGTGGTGCTCGCCGCCGTCGAGGCCGCCTGCGCGCCGGAGTTCGCGCTCCACGGGCTGATCGCCACCACCCACTCCGCCGGCCCGGTGGTGCTCGTCTCCGGCCCGCACGCGGCGGCGATCGGGATGAACGCGGGCGGCAACTGCCTCGGCCAGGGCAACCGCGCGAACGCGACGATCGGCCGGGCCCTGGCGCTCGTGGCGCGCAACGTGGGCGGCGGCCGGCCGGGCGTCGAGGACCGCGCGGCGCACGGCCAGCCCGGCAAGCTGGGGCTCGCCTTCGCCGAGCGCATCGAGGACTCGCCGTGGGAGCCGTTCGCGGCCGGCGAGGGGATCGCCGAGGGCGACACGGGCGTCACCGTGCTGGCGCTCGAGGCGCCGCGGATCGTCGTCGACCAGCTCGCGCGCGAGCCCGAGGGCCTCGCCCACTCCCTCGCCGGCGCGCTCGAGTCGATCGCCCATCCCAAGCAGCGCCTCGCGTGGGACGGGCTGCTGGTCGTCGGGCCCGAGCATGCGCGGGTCTTCACCGAGGCGGGCTGGAGCCGCGCGCGGCTGCGCGACCGGCTCTTCGAGCTGACGATGCGGCCGGCGGGGGAGCTCGTGCGCGGCGCGGGCGGCTCGCCGGAGGGCATCGACCCCAAGTGGGTCTCCGACCCGGCGATGCCGGTCCAGAAGTTTGCGGCGCCCGACCGCATCCGCATCGTCCACGCGGGCGGCGACGCCGGTCTGTTCTCCATGGTCTTCGGGAGCTGGGCAGGCGGCGAGATCGGCTCGGCGCCGGTGACGCGGAGCGTGGCGCCGTGGCTGTAGAGGGCCTCGAGATCCTCGACCCGACCGGCGAGCTCGAGGCGGTCGAGCGCCCGCTGGCGACGCGGCGGCTGGCGCCGGGCGCGGGCGCGCGCATTGCCCTGCTCGACATCCGCAAGCCGCGCGGGGACGTCTTCCTCGACGAGCTCGAGCGGGAGCTCGCCGCCCTCGGCCACGCGGTTGAGCGCGTCGCCAAGCCGACCTTCACCAAGCCCGCGCCGGCCGACCTGCGCGCCGAGATCGCCGAGCGCTGCGACGCGGTGATCGAGGCGCTCGCCGATTGAGGCTCCTGCGTGTCGTGCGGTCTGCGCGACGTGATCGGCTTCGAGGGGCTCGGCCGCCCCGCCGTGCTGGTCGCCTCCTCGGTCTTCGAGCAGGCGGCGGCCGACCAGTCCGTCCTGCTCGGCGCGCCCGCCGTGCGGCGCGTCATCGTGCCCCATCCCATCCAGGACCGCTCTGACGACGAGATACGCGCCCTCGCCCGCGAGGCGCGCGATGCGCTGCTGGGCGCGCTCGGCTAGTTCGAGCAGAGGCAGATCAGGCGGTCGCCCTCCTGGATCTGCTGGGCGCGCTCGTCGTCGAAGCGCAGCGTCTCGCCGCCGCGGATGACCGCCAGCACGGGCGCGCCGTCCTGCGCCGCGCTCAGCGGCCCCACCTCCGCCGGGCCGACCTCCCGCTCGACGATGTCGAGCCCCTCGCCGACCGCCAGCAGGTCCTCGAGCACCTCGACGACCTGCGGCGAGTGGGTCGCGTGGCCGAGCAGCCGGCCCGAGGCCGCCGACGTGACGATCACCAACCCCGCGCCCGACTGGCGCAGGAGATGGGCGTTCTCCTCCTCGCGGACGGCCGCGACGATCGAGGCGGTCGGGTTGAGCTCGCGGGCGGTGAGGGTCATCAGCACCGCGGTGTCGTCGCGGGCCGGGGCGACGATCACCGACGCCGCGGTCGCCACCCCCGCCGCGGCGAGGACCTCGGAGCGCGTCGCGTCGCCGTGGACGCCGGCGTACCCGGCGCGGTTGGCGGCGTCGGTCGCCTCCGCCGACGGGTCGACGACGACGATGCGGTCCTTTTCGACCCCGCGCGCGAGGAGGGTCCGGATGGCGGCCTGGCCCTTCGTGCCGTAGCCGCAGACGATCGTGTGGTCCTTCAAGCGTCTCCTCCAGACTCGCTCGCGGTAGGCGTTGCGGGTGCCCGCCGCGAGCACCTCGACGGTGGTGCCCACCAGGATGATGAGGAACAGGATGCGGGCGGGGGTGATGAGCAGCGTGGTGATCAGCCGGGCCCGCTCGGTGACGGGGATGACGTCGCCGTAGCCCGTGGTCGTGATGCTGACGGTGGCGTAGTAGAAGCAGTCGAGCAGGGTGACGGCGTTGCCGGCCGCGTCGCGGTAGCCGTCGCGGTCGAGGTAGGCGAGCATCGCGACGAAGACCACGAGCGCCAGCGAGAGGGCCAGGCGCCGGGAGAGCCCCTCGAGCGGGCCGCGCTCGCCGCGGGGCAGGCGGACGCCGGACGGCGGCAGTGCGCCCGCCGGGTCGGCGATCTCTCCCCCGCCCTTCACGGCCGGGGATGATGACGGCTCGGGCCGCCGGAGCCATCCGGTCCGGGGCGTAGGTTCCGCGCCATGCCGCCGCTCATCACCCGCGAGGAGGCCCTGCGCCTCGGAACCCTCGAGGACCACGCCGAGATCGAAGCGCTGATCGAGCGCGCCTGGCACGCCCGGGTCGAGCACTTCGGCGACTCCACCGACATGTGCTCGCTGGTGAACGCCAAGTCGGGCGGCTGCGCGGAGGACTGCGGCTTCTGCGCGCAGTCGCGCTTCGCCGAGGCCGAGACGCCGATGCACGCGATGATGGAGCCCGAGCAGATCCTCGAGCACGCGCGGGCGGCCGAGGCGGCGGGCGCGCACCGCTTCTGCATGGTCACCCAGGGCCAGGGGCTCTCCAAGCGCGACTTCGAGAAGATCCTCGCGGGCGCCCGCCTGGTGGCCGAGCAGACCAACCTCAAGCGCTGCGCGTCGATCGGCCACATGAGCGTCGCGCGCGCCCAGGCGCTGCGCGAGGCGGGCATCCAGCGCGTCCACCACAACGTCGAGACGGCGCGCTCCTACTACGACGAGGTCTCGACCACCGTCCGCTACGAGGGGCGGATCCGCACGATCGACGCGGTGCTCGAGGCGGGCCTCGAGACCTGCGTGGGCGGCATCCTCAACCTCGGCGAGTCGCGCGAACAGCGCGTGGAGATGGCCTTCGAGCTCGCGGCGCTCAACCCGACGAGCGTCCCGATCAACCTGCTCAACCCGCGCCCGGGTACCAAGTTCGGCGACCGCGAGTTCATGGACCCGTGGGAGGCGGTGAAGTGGATCGCGATCTTCCGGCTCATCCTGCCCGAGGCGCTGCTGCGGCTCTGCGGCGGCCGGGTGGAGAACATCGCCGAGCTCCAGGAGCTGGCGGTCGAGGCGGGCGTCAACGGCGTGATGATGGGCAACTTCCTCACCACGCTCGGCAACACGCCCGACGATGACCGGGCGATGTTCGAGCGGCTCGGTCTCAACGTCGCCCGCCAGCCCGACAACGGCTCGCGGCCCCGGCCCGACAACCGCTCGGGCTGGCTCGAGGGCGAGACGCCCGACGTCGTCGAGGAGTTCCTGGCCGGCGCGGACGCGGGCGGCGAGGGCGGCGCGCTCGACGTGACCCTGTGGGATCCGTCCAGCCAGCTGCGCTTCAAGCCGAAGAGCTCCGTGCCCCCCAGGCCGGACGGCGCCCCGAACCGCGGCCTGGCCGCCGCCTAGTGTCGGGACACTAGTGCTCGATCTCCAGGAGCGCCTCGACGAGCTCGCCGGGCTCGGCCTGTCGCGCCGGATGCGCCTGGTCTCCGGCCCGCAGGGCCCGCGCGTGACCCTCGACGGCAAGCCGGTGCTGCTGCTGTGCTCGAACAACTACCTCGGGCTCGCCGACCACCCGCGGGTGCGCGAGGCGGCCGCCGACGCGGCGCTGCGCTACGGCGCCGGCGCGGGGTCGTCGCGGCTCGTGTCGGGGAACATGACGCTGCATCGCCGCCTCGAGGGGCGGCTCGCGGCGTTCAAGGGCTCCGAGGCCGCGCTGCTGTTCGGCTCGGGCTACCTGGCCAACATGGGGCTCGTGCCGGCGCTCGCCCGGCGCGGCGAGGTGGTGTTCTCCGACGCGCTCAACCACGCCTCGATCATCGACGGCTGCCGTCTGGCCGGGGCGGAGACCTTCGTCTACGTGCACAACGACGCCGAGCACCTCGAGTGGGGGCTGCGCCAGGCGGAGGGGCGCGGCGCGCTGATCGTCACGGACGGCGTCTTCTCGATGGACGGCGACGTCGCGCCGCTCGTCGAGATCGTCGAGCTGGCGAGGCGGTACGGCGTGCGCACGATGGTCGACGAGGCGCACGGGACCGGCGCGCTCGGGCCGGGCGGGCGTGGCGCGGTGGCCGAGGCGGGGCTCGAGGGGGAGGTCGACGTGCTGGTCGGCACGCTGGGCAAGGCGCTCGGTTCCTACGGCGCCTTCGTCTGCTGCGGCCGGACGATGGCCGAGTACCTGGTCAACTCGGCCCGCTCGCTCATCTTCTCGACGGGGCTGCCGCCGGCGGCGCCGGCCGGCGCGCTCGCCGCGCTCGATCTGCTCGAGGAGCAGCCGGGGCGGGTGGCCAAGCTGCAGGCCAACGCGGCCGTGCTACGCGACGAGCTGGCGCGCGAGGGGTTCGAGGTGGCCGGCTCGAGCACCCAGATCGTCCCGCTGGTGGTCGGCGAGGCCGACCGCGCCGTGCGGATGGCCGAGGCCGCGATCGAGGGCGGCGTCTTCGCCCAGGCGATCCGCCCGCCCACCGTCCCCGCGGGCACCTCGCGGCTGCGGCTCGCAGTCATGGCGTCGCACTCGAAGTCCGAGCTGCGCGAGGCCGCCCGGGTCCTCGGCCGCGCCGGGCTGCAGGCCGGCTTGGGCCCGGGGGCGGTCGCGCTGCCCCGCGCGGCCTAGCCACCCGCTCACCGTGCGCGGGGTCTTCGTCACCGGGACCGACACGGGCGTCGGCAAGACGGTGGTGGCGGCGGCGGTCGCGGCGGGGCTGCGCGAGCTGGGGGAGCGGGTGGCGGCGTTCAAGCCCGTGTTGACCGGCCTCGACGAGCCGCCCGAGCCCGGCTGGCCGCGCGACCACGAGCTGCTCGCCGCCGCGGCCGGGGGGCCGGAG
>JALYMV010000117.1 GCA_030773575.1 Actinomycetota bacterium | reverse complement strand
ACCCTGCGCGTCCGCCCGGGCACGCGGCGCCGGCTGTCGGTCCGGATCGTCGTGACGGGCCGCGACGGCCGGCGGCTCGAGGTCCGGCGCTCCTTCCGCCGCTGCTAGGCGGCTACGCCGCCGCCTCGGCCGGCCTTGCGCAGCTGGCGCTCGGGGCTGACCCGCACGACGTCCCACGCGAGCCCCGTCTTCTCCATCGCCCGGATGACGAGCGCGGAGAGGTCGATCTCCCACCACCGCAGCCCATGGGCGGCGGAGGTCGGGAAGGCGTGGTGGTTGTTGTGCCACGCCTCCCCCAGCGACGGCAGCGACAGCCAGGCCACGTTGCGCGACTGGTCGCTCGTCTCGAACCGGCGGCGGCCGAAGACGTGGCAGATCGAGTTGATCGAGTAGGTCACGTGGTGCAGGACGAGCATCCGCACCGCGCCGCCCCACAGCAGGCCGGTGGCGGCCCCGAACCACGAGCCGCCGCTGAGCGCGAAGCCGAGCCAGAACGGGAAGGCGAGGCCGAGGAGGACCCACAGGAAGAACGTCCGGTTGACGAAGGAGATGGTCGGGTCGGCGATCAGGTCCGGCGCGTAGCGCTCCTTGCGCGCCCGCTGCGTGTGGATGAACAGCCAGCCGACGTGGGCGTGCAGGAGCCCGGAGAGCACGCCGCGCCACCCGTGGCCCGCGTCCACGTGCGGGGAGTGCGGGTCGCCGTGGCGGTCGGAGAACGCGTGGTGCTTGCGGTGGTCGGCGACCCACGAGATGACGGGCCCCTCGATCGCGGCGCTGCCCAGGGCGGCCAGGGTGCCGCGGACCCACTGGTGGGTCTTGAACGCGCGGTGGGTGAGGTGGCGGTGGAAGCCGACGGTGATCCCGAGCGTGAGCGGGATGTAGGTCGCGACGAAGACGACGAGGTCGTGCCAGTGCAGCGCGCGCTCCCAGAGCTGCCACATCGCGAAGCCGAGGGCGACGAACGGCAGCACGGTGACCAGCCCGGTCAGCGTGCGGTCGAGCGTCTCGTTGGCGGTGGGCTGGATGTCGTCCGGGCCGGGCCCGGAGGGGTTCGTCTGGGCGGTCATCGGCCCGGAGGGTACCCGTACGATCCCCTCCGATGACCGGGGTGATGTGGAGCAACGACGCCGTCGGCGAGTTCATGGGCTTTGAGTTCGAGGCCCAGGACACGGTGCGCCTGACCATCCGGCCCGAGCTGCTCAACCTTGGCGGGATGCTGTCGGGCGCCGTGACCTACGCGATGGTCGACTACTGCATGGGCGCGACGCTGTGGCCGCACACCGCGCGCGACGAGGGGATCGCGACGATCTCCATCTCCATCAACTACCTGGAGACGGCGACGGAGGGCGGCGTCGTCTGCCGCTGCGGGCTCGACCGCCGCAACCGCGCGACCGCGGCGCTGCGCGGCGAGGTGCGCCACGAGGACGGGCGGCTGCTGTGCACGGCGGTGGGCTCCTACGCCATCTTCGCGCGCCGCCGCTGAGCCGTCGGGAGCCGCTGATAGCGTCGCGTGAGGTGACCGTCCTCGCCCCCTCCCGCGGCCTCGTCGCCGCCCACCACCCGCTCGGTGCCTCCACGGGCATCTTCGAAGCCGAGCGCGGCCGCTGGGGGCTGCTCGCCGAGCTCGCCTCGGACACGTCGAGCTTCGCGATCGAGCTCGCCGCGCTCGAGGAGTCCGAGCTCGAAGGCCTCGTCGCCTTCCTGGCCGCCGAGCCCGACCTGCCGCACCGCTACGTCAGCGTCCACGGCCCCGTCAAGGGGCGCGCGCGCCCGGAGGCCGATGTGGTGGAAGCGCTCGCTGCGCTGCCCGGGTGGGTCGACGCGATCGTCATGCATCCGGACACGATGGGGGAGCCCGCGCGCTACGAGGCGCTCGGCGACCGGCTGGTGATCGAGAACATGGACGCGCGGAAGGCGGGCGGGCGGACCGCCGCCGAGCTCGCGCCGCTGTTCGCCGCGCTGCCCGAGGCGGGGTTCTGCCTTGACGTCGCCCACGTGGACTCGCTGGACCGCAGCCTGGCCCTCGGGGAGGAGCTGCTCGACGCCTTCGGCGCACGGCTGCGCCACGTGCACGTCTCCTCGATCGCCGAGGGCTGCTGCCACGTGGCGCTGCGCGACGCCGACGAGGAGCGCTTCTGCCCGCTGCTGGCCCGCTGCATCGACGTGCCGTGGATCCTCGAGGCCCCGCTCCCGGGCAACTGAGCGCCAGCCCGCTCGAGCAGCTCGCGGCCGCCGGCCGGACCGACTTCCCGCACCTGCGGGCCGCGCGCGAGCGCACCACTGCCGCGCTGGCCGACCGACGGGCGCGGCTGCCGGGCGGCGCCGACGAGGGCGTCGCCGTGGTGCTGATGGGCTCGTGGGGCCGCCGCGAGCTCACCCGCGGCTCCGACGACGACTTCGTCGTGCTCGGCGAGGGCGAGCCGTCGCCCGCGCTATGGCGTCTATA
>JALYMV010000116.1 GCA_030773575.1 Actinomycetota bacterium | reverse complement strand
CGTGAGCGCCGCGCTGCTCGTCCTCGCCGGCCTCGCCGGGTGGGAGGCGATCGTGCGCGCCGGCGTCGTCGACGCGCTGCTCCTCCCCGCGCCGACCCAGATCCTCACCGCGCTGTGGGAGGACCGCGGGCTGCTGGCCTCCGACCTCGCGGTGACCGCCTACGAGGTCGCCGCCGGCCTGGCCGCCGCCCTGGTGGTCGGCGCGGCGCTGGCGGTGGCCATGCACCTCTCCCCGCGGGTGGGGCGGGCCCTGCGCCCGCTGGTGATCGGCTCGCAGGCCGTCCCGGTCCCGGTGGTCGCGCCGCTGCTGATCCTCGTCCTCGGCTTCGGCCTCGCCCCGAAGGTCATGCTGGTCGCGCTCGTCTGCTTCTTCCCGGTGACGATCAACCTCTACGACGGGCTGCGCTCGGTCGACGCCGACCAGCGCAAGGTCCTGCGCTCCTTCGACGCGAGCCGCTGGCAGACGTTCCGCCTGCTGGAGGCGCCGGCCGCCCTGCCGCAGGCCTTCTCGGGCGCGCGGATCGCCGCCGCGGTCGCCGTCATCGGCGCCGTGTTCGCCGAGTGGGCGGGATCGGAGGCCGGCCTCGGCCACGCCCTGCTGACCGCCAACGGCCAGCTGCTCACCGCGCGGGCGTTCGCCTGCGTGGTCCTGCTCTTCGCCCTGGCCGTCGCCCTCTACGAGCTCTTCGCGCTGCTCGAGCGCCGGCTCGTCGACTGGCTCCCCGACCCAGAGCCGACCGGAGGCCCATGACCCGCCGCTCCGCGCTGCACGCCCTGCTCGCCCTGGCGCTCTGCCTCGCCCTCGCCGCCTGCGGGGAGAAGGAGGAGCCCGGCGCGGGCGCCGCGGGCACCGCCGCGAAGCCCGAGCCCTTCACGCTCGTGCTCGACTACTTCCCCAACGCCGACCACGCCGGCATCTACGCCGCGCAGGCCGCCGGCGAGTACCGCCGCGCCGGCCTCGACGTGAAGATCCAGGCGCCGCCGGACCCGGCCGCGCCGCTCAAGCTCGTCAAGGCGGGCCGCGCCGACCTCGCCATCTCCTACGAGCCGGAGCTGCTGCTCGCCCGCGACGCCGGCGCCCAGAACCTCGTCTCGGTCGGCGCGCTCGTCCAGAAGCCGCTCACCTCGCTCATCTCGCTCGGCGACAAGCGCGCGATCCGCTCGCCGGAGGACCTCGCCGGCAAGCGCGTCGGGACGGCGGGGATCCCGTACCAGTCGGCCTACCTGCGCGCGATCCTCGAGCGCGCCGGCGTCGATCCCGCCTCCGTCAAGGAGACGAACGTCGGCTTCAACCTGACGCCGGCGATGCTCTCGGGCCGCGTCGACGCCACGCTCGGCTCCTTCTGGAACTACGAGGGCGTCGATCTCGAGCGCCGTCGCCGCGACCCCGTCGTGCTGCGGATGGAGGCCCTGGGCGTGCCGACCTACAACGAGCTGATCTTCGTCGCGCGGACCCAGGACCTCGACGAGCGCGGCGCCTCACGGGTCCGGCGCTTCCTGCTCGCCACCGCGCGCGGCCACCAGCGCCTGCGCGAGGACCCCGGCCCCGGCCTCGACGCCCTGCTCGCCGACAACGAGGACCTCGAGCGCGGCCTGCAGGAGGCGGTGGTGAAGGCGACGCTGCCCGTCTTCTTCCCCGAGGACCGCGGAAAGCCGTTCGGCTACCAGGAGCCCGCCGACTGGCGGGCCTACGGGGAGTGGATGCAGCGCAACAAGCTGCTCAAGCGGCCGCCGAACGCCGCTCGGGCGCTGACCAACGAGTTCCTGGCCGGCCAGGGGCTGAAGCCGTCGCAGTAGCCACCAGGCGGGGGCGGGGGCTGCCGAGCAGCCCGCGTGCCGCGCCCATCCTCAGGTACTCGCCGGCCAGCCCGCGCCAGGCCCCGTAGGGCTCGAGGAGGCCGCGGACCTCGGCGTCGTCGGCGCGCGCCTGCGGGTTGCCCGTGCTCAGGCGGCCGACCAGCTTGAGGTAGTTGAGGTCGGCGGCGGGGACCTGGTCGTGGCGGCCCTGGCCGAAGTAGGCGAGCATCTCGAGCGTCCAGGGCCCGATGCCGGGGATGGACCCGAGGCGGCGCCAGCCCGCCTCGTGGTCGGGCGCAGCTAGGTCGACCCGCCCGCGGGCGACCTCGCGGGCGGCGCGGCGG
>JALYMV010000115.1 GCA_030773575.1 Actinomycetota bacterium | reverse complement strand
GCCCACGCGGGCGCGCGGCTGGTGCTGGCGCCCCACCCGAGCGCGACCGGGCGGCTCGACGCCTTCTGGGTGGTCGGCGGGCGGGTGGTCGACTGGGGCCGGCTGCCCGACTCGGCCGACGAGATCGCCGAGCGCACGTGGGAGGCGGTGCGCGCGGGCGGAGGGTGGTTGCGGCCCGAGGAGCTCGACGAGGTCCGGCTCGTCGGCGCCTGGCTGGCGTCGCGGGAGGTGCGGGTGCTCGAGCTCGAGCCCGAGCCGGGGCGAGCCCGGCTCAACGGCTTCGTCGCCGCGGCGCGCGCCTCGCGGCCCTGAGAACGACGAAGGCCGCCTTGCGGAGAAGCGGCCCGTGCCCCTCTTATCGGCAGGTGGGTTGGAAGACTTGAGCCCTTCTTTTGCTGTTGGCGCGTTGCCGCTCTAACGGAACGGCAGCTCGACCACCGTGGCGGTCGTCTCGCCCGCCGCGACCGAGTCGCCCGGCGCGGCCTCGCGGCGCACGATCGCCAGCGCGATCGGGCCGAAGGCGGGTGAGTCGGCGACCGTCCCGACCCGGCCGACGACCTTCTCGCCCAGCCGCAGCTCCGTGCCGGGCTCGACCCCGGCGGCGGCGAGGCGCAGGCCGCGCAGGTGGCGGTTGGGCTTGCCGCGGTAGTGCAGCCGCGCGACCGTCTCCTGGCCGACGTAGCAACCCTTGGTGAACGAGACGGCGCGCTGGTTGAGGCCCGCCTCCTGGGGGATGACCGTATCGTCGAGCTCGTGGCCGTAGCGCGGTCGCCCCCGCTCCACCCGGACCACCTCGGCCGCGTCCTCGGAGACCGGGATCGCGCCGGCCTCGCGCAGGGCGGCCGCCACGCGCTCGGTGTCCTCCGCGAGGCAGAGCACGTCGACGTCACCGCCGCCGGCCGCGATCAGCCGGACGGGCGCGCCGCCCAGCTCGGCCTCGGCGTGGTCGTGCTCGCTCTCGCCGAGCCCGGTCGCCCCGGCGCCCGCCACGCGGCGGGCCTCAGGGCCGATCAGCGACAGCAGGCCGCGCTGCAGCGTGCGCTTGTCGAGTTCGGCGTCGCGCCCCAGCTTCGTCCGGCGCAGCAGGTTGAAGAGCTCCTGCAGCGTGGGGCGCTCGCAGTCGAGCAGCAGCTCGTCGCCCGCGTCGAGGATCCGCAGGTCGCCGAGCATCTTGCCCTTGTGGGTGAGGAAGGCGGCGTAGAGGCCGCGGCCCGGCTCGAGGCCCTCGACGTCGTTGGTGACCTGCCCCTGCAGGAACGACTTGGCCTCGGAGCCCGTGACCGCCAGCTTGCCCCGCTCGGAGCGGTCGACGAGGCCGCAGCCGGCGTGCAGCGCCTCCTGCTCGGAGGTCGCGGCAGCGAGGTCTGTGGCCGGGGTCACCACTGCGGCTCATCGTAGAAGCCGCGGGTGCGCAGCAGCCGGCGCTCGACCTCGCGCTGGAGCTCCTCGACGACGACCGCGTCGGGCACCCCGGCGGCGATCGCCGCGCGGACCACCGTGCATTCCTCGCTCCCGTCGAGGCGTTCGAGCAGGTCGAGCAGGCCGTGCAGGGACAGCCCGCGGGCGGGCGCGAGCGGATCCTCGTCGGGGTCGGGCGCGGCGGACGTGGCTCGTATGATGCCGCGGATGGGCGCCCTCGCCGACGACTTCCGGGCGATCGTCGACTCGCTGCCATCGGACTGGACCGACCTCGAGCTCGACCTGCGCGTCGACGAGGACCGCTACATCGACGCGGCGACGATCATCCTCCAGGTCAACGCCCAGCCGTACTCGCACCACGACTGGCACTGGCGCATCCTCGTCGCCCACCAGTTCGGCCATGCCGCCGCCGCGCCGGCCGTCCACGGCACGCTCAGGCTCATCGACGAGCAGGGCATCCGCGGCGAGCTCGCGCTGCGCGAGCTGCGCACGGGGCGCGTCGAGGTCACCCAGATGTGGGGCCGCCCGCAGTCCGTGCGCGAAGAGTTCCGCCGCATGCGCAACCAGTAGCCCGATGGCCCGGATCGTCGCCCTCTTCGACGACCTGCTGCTCGGCTCCAACGTCGTGGGCTGGCTCGAGGCGGGCGGCCACGAGGTCACGCTGGCCGCCAAGCCCGAGCTCGCCGAGACCGCGGGCGCCGACGTCCTGGTGGTCGACCTCGGCTCGGCGGCGTTCGACGGCGTCGCGCTGGTCGCGGGCCTGCGCGCGGGCGGCGAGCTCGTCTCCACGCGCACCCTCGGCGTCTACTCCCACGTCGATGCCGACACCCGCGCCCGCGCGGTCGACGCCGGCTT
>JALYMV010000114.1 GCA_030773575.1 Actinomycetota bacterium | reverse complement strand
CGCCCCGTCGCCCCCGGCCGCGGGGGCCGCGGCGGCAACGGCCGTCGCCGACACGCCGAACTCCTCCTCGAGCGCCTTGATGCGCTCGGAGAGCTCGAGGACGGAGATGGACTTGAGCTCGTCGATCCACTCCTGGGTGCTGGAAGCCATGGTGGTTCTCCTTTGGGGGTCTTGAAGTCCGGTCGGGTGGTTACTGCGCGTCGGGATCGGGGTCCGGGTCGGGCCCGGGCTCCGGCGTCTCGGGGGACTCGGCGTCCTGGTCGCCGGCGTCGCTGTCGGTCGCCGGGGCGGCCTCCGCGTCGTCGGGCGGCGTCTCGGCGGCGGGCGCCTCGGCCGCGGGCGCCGGAGCGTCCCCGCCGATCAGGCCCTGGTCGGCGATCGCCTGCAGCTGGCGGGCGATGCCGCCGATCAGGCCGTTGAGGCTCGTGGCCAGGCCGGTCAGCGGCGACGCCACCATGCCGACCAGGCGCCCGATGAGCACCTCGCGCGTCGGCAGCCGGGCGATGTCGCCGATCTGCTCGACCGTCAGCGCCTGGCCGTTGAGCAGCCCGCCCTTGAAGGCGAGCGTGCCCGTCGTGCGCCCGAGGTCGGTGAGCGCCTTGGCGGCCGCGGCGGCGTCGCCGCGGACGAACGCGATCGCGGTCGGGCCGACCAGGAACGGCTTGAGGTCCTCGGCGCCCGCCTGGTCGGCGGCGAGCTCGGTCAGCGTGTTCTTGACGATGCGGAACGAGGCGTCGGCGTCGCGCAGCCGCGTGCGCAGCTCGGCGGCGTCCGGCACGGAGATCCCGCGGTAGTCGACCGCGTAGACCGCCTCCGACGCGGTGATCTGGCCGGCCACCTCGTCGATGACGGCGGCCTTCTGTTGTCTGTCCATCTGATCCTTTCCTATCCCGGGCTTCTCGCCGCCGCTCTGGCTCAGGCGGCGCGCCGGGGGTCTTCGGTCAGGAGGGAGCGGTGTCTCGCGCGCCTACGCGGCGGGCGCCGCCTCCTCGTTGAGGTCCTTGGTGCGCGTCGGGTCGACCTTGATGCCGGGGCCCATGGTCGAGGCCATGACGATCGAGCGCAGGTACTTGCCCTTGGCGGCCGACGGCTTCGCGCGGATGAGCTCCTCGACGATCGCCTGGTAGTTCTCGATCAGCTTGTCGTCGTCGAACGAGGTCTTGCCGACCACCATGTGGACGATCGCGGTGCGGTCCGTGCGGTACTCGACCTTGCCGGCCTTGGACTCCGAGACGGCCTTGCCGACGTCCATCGTCACCGTCCCGACCTTCGGATTGGGCATCTTGCCCTGCGGGCCGAGGACGCGGCCGAGGCGGCCGACGACGGGCATCAGGTCGGGCGTCGCGATCGCGACGTCGAAGTCGGTGAAGCCCTCCTGGATCCGCGTCGCGAGATCCTCGTCGCCGACGATGTCGGCCCCGGCGGCCTCCGCCTCGCGCGCCTTGTCGCCGCGCGCGAAGACGGCGACCTTGACGTCCTTGCCGAGGCCGTTGGGCAGCGCGATCGTGCCGCGCAGCTGCTCGTCGGCGTGGCGGACGTTGAGGCCCGTGCGGACGTGGATCTCGACCGACTCGTCGAACTTCGCGCTCTTGAGCTCCTTGACCAGGCGGACGGCCTGCGCGGGCGTGTACTCGCGCGTGCGGTCGACGCGGCCCTTCGACTCCGCGTACTTCTTGCCGTGCTTCGGCATCAGCCCACCACCTCCACGCCCATGGACCGGGCGGTGCCCGCGATGATCTTGGACGCCTGGTCGACGTCGTGCGCGTTGAGGTCGGCCAGCTTCTTCTCGGCGATCGCCCGGACCTGCTCCTCGGTGATCGTGCCGACCTTCGTGCGGTTGGGCTCGCCCGAGCCCTTCTCGATCCCGATCGCCTGGCGGATGAGCACCGCGGCCGGCGGGGTCTTGGTCACGAAGGTGAACGAGCGGTCCTCGTAGACCGTGATGACGACGGGGATCGTCGTGCCGGCGTCGCCCTGGGTCTGCGCGTTGAACGCCTTGCAGAACTCCATGATGTTGATGCCGTGCTGGCCCAGCGCCGGGCCGACCGGCGGCGCCGGGGTGGCCTGGCCGCCCGCGGCCTGCAGCTTGATGGTGGTGAGGACCTTCTTTGCCATTCCTAGACCTTCTTGACCTGGTCGTAGCCGACCTCGACGGGGGTCTCGCGACCGAAGATTGACACAAGCACCTTGAGCTTGGAGGCGTCCTCGTTGATCTCGGAGATCTCGCCCGTGAAGTC
>JALYMV010000113.1 GCA_030773575.1 Actinomycetota bacterium | reverse complement strand
CCCGAGGACGGCGCGCTGCGGGCCGCCGCGGCCGGCGAGCTCGGCGAGGCGCTCGGGTCGCTCTCCTACGCCGAGCGCCGCGTGGTCGAGCTGCGCTACGGGCTCGGCGATGCCGACGAGCTGGGCGCCGCGCGGATCGCCCGGGAGCTCGGGATCCCCGTCCGCCAGGTGCGGCTGATGGAGGAGGGCGCGCTGCGCAAGCTGGCCGAGCGCCCGGAGGTGCGGGCGCTCGCCGCCTGAGCGGTCTACCGCTTGCGCGCGACCATGATCCCGTCGGCGAGCGGGAGCAGCACGCAGTCGACCCGCTCGTCGGCCGCGACGAACACGTTGAGCTCGTGGACGGCGCGGCTCGTCTCGTCGGCCGGGTCGAGCACGCTGCCGTCGCGGAACGCGTTGTCGACGAGGATCAGCCCGCCGGGCCCCATGCGCGCGAGCACGAGTTCGTAGTACTCCGCGTTGCCCTCCTTGTCGGCGTCGAGGAAGGCGAAGTCGAACAGCGGCTCCTCGGGCATCGCTCGCAGCGCCCCGGCCGCCGGGCCCACCCGCAGCTCCACCCGCCCGGCGACCCCGGCCGCCTCGAGGTTGCGCCGCGCGATGGCGGCGTACTCCTCGGAGGCCTCGAGACACAGCAGCCTGCCGTCCGCTTCCAGGCCGCGGGCCATGCAGATCGCGCCGTAGCCGGTGAAGGTGCCGATCTCCAGCGCCCGGCGGGCGCCCGCGATCCGGACCAGCATCGTCATCAGCGCGCCCTGCTCGGGCGGCATGAGCATCGCCGCGAGCGGCATGGCGGCTGTCTCGCGGGCGACCCGGGCGAGCACCGCGTCCCGGCGGGCGCCGTGGCGGACGGCGTAGTCGACGAGCTCCGGCGTGATCGCCGTCTTCATCGCCCGCGACGGTAGACGCCGGCCAGCAGCGCGCAGAGCAGGGCGGCCGCGCCGGCGTAGCCGACCTCCGTGCGCAGCAGCGGGTCCTCGATCACCGACGAGAGCATCCACGCCACGAACAGCCCGGCGCTGAGCAGCCAGCCGAGCGCGGCCAGACCCGCGCGGTCGCGCGCCAGCGCCGCCTGGTTGAGCGTGCCGGCGATCAGGTGCGCGCCCATCCCGATCGCGATCAGGGCGAGGCCGAAGCGGCCGTACTCGTAGGTGTCCTCGAACAGCAGGTCCATCGCGAACGGGCCGACGGCGAGGAGGCCGAGGGCGACCGCCCCCGCGAACCCGGCGATGGCGAGCACCGTGACCCGGATCGCGCGGGCGAACTCCTCTCGCCCGGCGGTGGCCTCGAGGCCGGCGAGGTGGGGGAGGAGCGACCCCTGGATGGCCTGGAAGAGCTGGAGCGGCGCACGGGCGATCAGCAGGACGTTGAAGACGAAGCCGGCCGCCGCGCCCGCCTCTGTGACGTCGACCGCCAGGACCGCCGCGTTGAGCAGCGTCTGCTCGGCGAGCATCACCGCGAAGACCGCGACGGCGAAGCGGCCGCCGCGGCCGAGCCCGAGGTCGTCGCCCTTGCCGCGTCGACCGCCCGCCTCGGCCGCCGCCGCCTGCGCGCGGCGCGAGAATGCGGCCGGGACCACCACGAGCGACACGAACGGCGCGGCGGCCATGCCGAGCGCCACCGCCGTCTGCCCCGAGGCGATCCCGACCAGGACCGCGAGCGCGAAGCAGCAGCGCGAGCAGGCCTCGAGGAAGACGAGCCCGCCGTAGAGGGCGAACTGCTGGTGGCCGGCCAGGTAGCCGCGCGCGAAGTAGGACGCTGCGTAGGCGAGGACGCCCGCGACGAGGATCCAGTAGAGCGCCGCCGACCCGTCGAACAGGTCGTCCTGGATCGGGCCGCGCAGGGCGAGCGCCGTCACGAGGAAGGCGGACGCCAGCCCGGCCTGCAGCAGCAGCGGCGTGCGCACGGGGTGGTCGTGCTCGAGGCCGCGCGCGCGGCGGTCGGCGATCGTCCGCGAGAGCAGCTGCTCGATCGGCCGGTAGATCACCGACACGATCACGAACATCACCGCCCACAACAGGGTGATCTGCTTGTAGGCGACCTCGTCGTCGAGCGCGTAGGAGGCCACGGAGAAGTAGGCGAAGGTGACCAGGCCGGTCGACGCGATGCCGATCGACAGCAGCTTCGCGCCGGCGCCGTAGCCGCGCGATGCTTCGGGCGGTGGCGCCGGAGAGGGGTTTCGCCCTCCCGTCGTCGCAGGCTCCGACGTCCGAGCGACGCTAGAGCGAGACAAGCAGCATCGTCCAGGGGAACGGCGAGCGGGCCTCGACGACCTCCCCGTGCTGCGAGAGCAGCTGGACGAAGCTGCGCTTGGACCAGTGGTTCAGGTGCCCCGGCGTGTTGCCCAGGTCCTTGAGGTAGGCGCCGCGCGCCATGTTGAGCCCGCGCCACAGCGGCTCGCGGGGGACGGAGACCAGCAGGTGGCCGCTCGCCACGCGCGCCATCTCGGCGATGGTGTGCGCCGGGTCGGGCACGTGCTCGAGCACCTCGATCGCCGTGGCGGTGCTGAACTCGCCGTCGGCGAACGGGAGGTTCTCCGCCTTCATGATCCGGTACTCGAGGTTGGGCGCCTGGCGGTGCTCCCACTCGGCCTGGATCGCCGGGTCCTCGAGGTCGATGCCCACGACGCGGTGCGGGGCGAGGCGCCCGGCCCACTTGTGGATGAGCACGCCCTCTCCGCAGCCGACGTCGAGCAGCGTGGTGGGCGCGGCCTGGACGAACAGCTCGTCGAGCGTGCGCTCGAACCCGGCCATCAGCCGGCGGACGACCGGGTTCGTCGAGCCGTACTTGTCGTAGGTGTTGCCGGTGACGGTGCCTTCGGCGTCCTGCGTGACGGTGCTCATACCTCGAGCGCCTCGCGCTCCTCTGTCCGGCCCGTGTGCGGCGCGGCGGCGGCGCCGGTGGTGGGCGCCTGCCCCGTCGGCTGGGCCCCGGGCTCGTAATGCGAGGGCGCGACGCCGAGCTCGAGCTCGACGCGCCTGACCCGCTCGAAGGTGCGCTGGAGCATGATCCGCTGGCCTGAGAGCAGGTCGCCGATCACCCCGAGCGCCGCGAGCAGCATCGCGGCGTTGAAGAGCACCGCGCCGAAGATGAGCGACTGCACGTGGCCGGCGCCCTCCCCCGTGACGTAGAAGTAGGCGAAGCGCCCCCACACGACGAGCGCGGCGAGCCCGATGAGCGCCGCGCCGGTCATGAAGACCCGCAGCGGCTCGTACATCGAGTAGATGCGGAAGATCGAGAGCCCGTTGCGGCGGATGTAGGTCCACATGGACGGGAACAGCCGCGACTCGCGCAGCTTGTCGTTCGTCCGGATCGGGACGTGGTCGACCGCGACGGTCATCTTGCCCGCCTGGATGATCGTCTCGAGCGTGTAGGTGAACTTCGAGACGACCTGGAGGGCGAGCGCCGCCTCGCGGTTGTAGGCGCGGAAGCCTGAGGTGGTGTCGGGCACAGATGTGTCCGACGCGCGGCGCACGACCCAGGAGCCGAGGCGCTGCAGCGCCTTCTTGGCCGGCGAGAAGTGCTCGATCGTCATGACCTGGCGGTCGCCGACGACCATGTCGGCGTCCCCGGCCACGACGGGGGCGACGAGCTTGGCGATGTCGCCGCCGAAGTACTGGTTGTCGGCGTCCGTGTTGACGATCACGTCGGCGCCGAGCTTCAGGCACGCGTCGAGGCCGGCCTGGAAGCCGGAGGCGAGGCCCTTGTTGTTCGTCAGGCGGACGATGTGATCGACGCCGTGCCGGCGGGCAACCTCGATCGTGCGGTCGGTCGAGCCGTCGTCGATGACCAGCCACTCGACGGTGTCGAAGCCGGGGACCTCGCGGGGGAGGTCGCGCAGCGTGATGGGAAGCGAGTCCTCCTCGTTCCAGCAGGGGATCTGGATGATGAGCTTCATCTCAAAGGCGCCATGGATGGCGGCAATCCGGTCGAGGTGCGGCCGGATGCCGCACGGCGTGACCCCCAAAGTACCGTGGACCGCGGGCGTCGTTACTTTCAGTGGGTCCATGGCGAGCCCCACGCTGACCCGGCCCACGCCGGAACCGAGCCCAGCGGCGCCCGCGCGCGCCCTCGACGCCGCGCTCGTCGCGCGCGTCGCGTTCGGGCTGCTCTGCGCAGGCTTCGCCGTCGGGTTCTTCGTCTTCCCGACCTATCCGAACTACGACTCCTACTACTCGCTGCTGTGGGGGCGCGAGCTGCTGGACGGCACCCGCCCGTTCTTCGAGGGCTTCCGCGTGCCGACCGAGCACCCGCTGGCCATCGCCGCCGGCGCGGTGCTCAGCCTCTTCGGGACGGTGGGCGACCGGCTGTGGATCGCGCTCACCTTCGCGGCGTTCCTGGCCCTGGTGTGGGGGATCTACCGGCTCGGCCGGGTCGCGTTCACGCCGCTCGTGGGGCTGATCGCCGCCGCACTGCTGGTCAGTCGCTTCGACTTCGGCTTCCTCGCCGCCCGCGGCTACATCGACATCTCCTACCTGGCCCTCGTCGTGTGGGCCGCGGTGCTCGAGGCCCAGCGCCCGCGCCGCGGCTGGCCGGTCTTCGCGCTGCTCTCCCTGGCCGGGATGCTGCGGCCGGAGGCGTGGGTGCTGGCGGGGCTCTACTCCGTGTGGATGGCCCTGCGGGCGAGCTGGGGCGACCGCCTCCGCTACGCCGCCCTCGCCGCCGTCGGCCCGCTCACGTGGTGTCTCGTCGACCTCGCGGTGACCGGCAACCCGCTGTTCTCGCTGCAGTACACGAGCGGCTCGGCGGAGGACCTCGGGCGCCAGCGGTCGCTGTCGGAGCTGCCGAGCGCGATCCCGCTCTTCCTCGCGAAGATCGTCAAGCTGCCCGTCTGGATCGCCGCGCTGACGGGCCTGGTGCTCGCCGCGGCGATGGCGCCGCGGCGCATGGTCATGCCGCTGTTCCTGCTCGCCTCCGGCGTCGGGACGTTCGTGCTCATCGGGATCGCCGGGCTGAGCGTGATCGAGCGCTACCTGATCGTCGCCGCGCTGGCCCTCCTGGTCTTCGCCGCGGTGACGCTCGGCGGCTTCACGATGCTCGAGCCGGGGACCCGCGTCCGCCGCCTGTGGACGATCGCCTCGGTGGTCGTCGTGCTGTCGGGCACCGCCTACACGGCGACCGTGCTCAAGGTGAGCCGGTTCTCCAACGAGCTGGGCTTTCGCGGCGAGGCCCACCGCGCGCTCGAGGACGTCCTGGCGGTGCCGGCGGTGCGCGACGGCCTGCGGTGCGGACCGCTCACGCTGCCCAACCACAAGCTCGTCCCCGACGCCCGCTGGATCGCCGGGCTGCCCGCCGACCGGGTCTTCGCGCGCGCCGACGAGGGGACGCCGGGAGCCGGGCGCGCCGACAACGGACTCGGCTCGCGCGCCCGCTCGGGCGTGGCCATCTACGTCACCGGCCGCTTCGCGATCTACAAGCACGCGTTCACCGACGACAGCGACGCCGCGCTCGTCCAGGTCCCGCCCGACGGGTGGCGACGGGTCGCGGTCACGCCGTACTACGCCGCCTATGTCTCCTGCTAGGCGGCGCTGGGGGCTCGCCCTCGCCGCGCTGCTGATCGGCGCGCTGGCGCTGCGGCTGTGGGGGCTGAAGACGGGGCTGCCCTACGTCTACAACGCCGACGAGAACGCGCACTTCGTCCCGCGCGCGATCGGGATGTTCGGCCACACCTACAACCCGGGCTACTTCATCAACCCGCCCGGCTACACGTATCTCTTGCACGCGCTGTTCGCCGTGCGCTGGGGCGGGGACGGCGTCCAGGCCGCCTACGCCGCCGACCTCGGCGACGTCTTCACGGTCGCCCGGGGGTCGGCCGCGGTGCTCGGAACGGTCGCCGTCGGACTGCTCTACGCCGCCGGGGTGCGGCTCTTCGGCGATCGCCGCGTCGCGTTCGCCGCCGCGGCGCTGCTCGCGGTCGCGTTCCTGCCCGTCTTCTACTCGCACTTCGCGCTCAACGACGTGCCGGCGCTCGCGCCGCTGTGCCTCGCGCTGGTGGGGATCGGGGGTGTCCTGCGGCGCGGCGCGCCGCTCGACTACGCGGTCGCCGGCGCGGGGGTCGGGCTGGCCTGCGCGACGAAGTACACGTCGGGGATCGTGGTGCTCTGCCTGTTGGCGGCCGCCGTCCTCTCCGTCCGCGAGCGCGGGCGCCTGCCGGGGTTGGTGCTCGCGGGCGGGGTCGCGGTGGGCGCCTTCCTGGCCGCCAACCCGTACGCGCTCTTCGACTTCGACGAGTTCCGCGCGGGCCTCACGAAGCAGTCGATCGCCTCCAACGACGGCGGGGGCAAGCTCGGCCTCGTCGAGGAGAACGGCCTGCGCTACTACCTCGGAACGCTGGGCTGGGGGCTCGGCTGGCTGCCGGCCGCCGCGGCGCTGGGCGGCGCGATCGGCCTCGCGCTGCGCGACCGCCGCCGCGCGCTCGTCCTGATCCCGGCCGTCCTCGTCTTCCTCGCCTTCATGGGCCTCCAGGACCGCTTCTTCGCGCGCTGGCTGCTGCCGGTCTACCCGCTGCTGTGCCTGCTGGCTGGATGGGGCGCGGTGGCACTGGCCGACCTGGCGGCGCGGCGGCTGCGCCTGCACCCGCGCCTCGCCGCGGGCGCCGTCGCGGTGGCCGGGCTCGCGCTCTGCGCCCAGGGGCTCGTCTACTCCGTCCACAACGACCAGGTACTCGCCCGCGAGGACACGCGGATGCAGGTCCGCCGCTGGCTGGAGCGCAACGTCCCCGATCGCGCCAAGGTCGTCGTCGAGCCGGTCTTCCCCGACCAGTGGGCGACGGATCCGGGGGCGGGCTCGCCGCGCTGGATCAAGTGGGCGACGTCGCGCTCGAAGGTCAACAACGACGGCACGATCCGTCGCGGCAAGGGCCGGGTGGTCAAGCTCGAGGACTACGAGCGCACGACGCGCCCGCAGCTCGTCGACTCCTACGCGCGCGGCGGGTTCTGCACGGTGATCACCGGCTCGACGCAGTACGGCCGCGCCTACGCCGAGCCGCGCACGGTGCCCGCGGCGCTGCGCTACTACGACGAGCTGCGCCGGCGCGGCGAGGTCGTCTTCCGGACGACGCCGTACCGGGAGGGAGCGGAGCGGGTGCCGTTCTCCTTCGACTTCTCGTTCAACTACTACCCGCTCGCCTACGAGCGCCCGGGGCCCGAGATCGTCGTGTACCGCCTGCGCGGCGGCGACTGTTGAGCACTCGACAGCGGCCGTATGCTGACGGCGTGTCCGCGCTCCTCGCCACCGACCGCGCCCACCTCATGCGCGCGATCGAGCTCGCGGAGGAGGGGCGCGGCCGGGTGAGCCCGAACCCGCTCGTCGGCGCCGTGGTGGCGCGCGACGGCGAGGTGATCGCCGAGGGCTTCCACGGGGTCTACGGCGGCCCGCACGCCGAGCGGGCGGCGATCGCCGCCGCCGACGGCGCAGACCTCACCGGGGCGACGATGTACGTCTCGCTCGAGCCGTGCTGCCACCAGGGCAAGACTCCCCCGTGCACCGACGCGATCGTCGAGGCGGGGATCGGCCGCGTGGTGGTCGCCTCCGACGACCCGACGGAGAAGGCCTCGGGGCGCGGCCTGGGGATCCTGCGCGACGAGGGGATCGACGTGGCGGTGGCCGGCGGCGAGCTCGCGGGCCGCGCGCGCCGCCTCAACCAGCCGTTCCGCAAGCACGCCCGCAGCGGCCGGCCGTGGGTGCTCTTCAAGTCGGCGATGACGCTCGACGGCAAGGTCGCCACCCGGACGGGCGATTCGAAGTGGATCTCCGGCGAGGACTCGCGGCGCCGGGCGCACTACTGGCGCGCGGAGTGCGACGCGGTAGCGGTCGGAATCGGCACCGCCCTCTCCGACAACCCGCTGCTGACCGCGCGCGTCGACGGCGTCGCCCGCCAGCCCCGCCGCATCGTCTTCGACTCCGAGGGCCGCCTGCCGCTGGACTCCCAGCTCGTGCGCGGCGCCGAGGGGGTCCCGCTCACGGTGGTCGTCTCGCGCGCCGCCTCGCGCCACGCCACCGAAGCCCTCGAGATCGCCGGCGTCGAGGTGATCGTGGCGTCGGGGGAGAACGAGCCGGCCCGCGTGCGCTCCGCACTCGACCAGCTCGGCGCCAACGGCGTCACCTCGATCCTGCTCGAGGGCGGCCCGCACCTGGCAGGCGCCTTCCTCGACGCGGGCGAGGTGGACGACATCCGCCTCTTCATCGCCCCGGTGGTCCTCGGCGGCGGCGCGGCGCGGGATCCGCTCGAGGGCGAGGGCGCCGAGCGCATCGCCGACGCCACCCGCGCGCTCTCGCTCGAGACGGAGCGCATCGGCGAGGACGTCCTGATCTGCGCGCGGCTGCGCGAGTGGTGACCGCGAAGCGTCACCACCCCCATCGCTAGCCAATCGTGCGACACGAGCTCGGCCACGAAGCGCCGAGTCGTGCGCAGTGGTGACCGCGAAGCGTCACCACCCCCATCGCCAGCCAATCGTGCGACACGAGCTCGGCCGCGAAGCGCCGAGTCGTGCGCAGTGGTGACCGCGAAGCGTCACCACCCCCATCGCTAGCCAATCGTGCGACACGAGCTCG
>JALYMV010000112.1 GCA_030773575.1 Actinomycetota bacterium | reverse complement strand
GCATTCGTGGCCGCCCGGCCGCCCGACGACGCCGAGCCGCGATGGACGGTCGAACCCGCCAAGGGCATGCACCGGGTGACCGCGCCGGAGATCGGCGAGGACGGCACCGTGACCGGGACGGTCGCCTGGGTGCCCGACGCGCCGGGGGCCGACGTCCTCGTGGTGGTCGGCGCCGACGGCCGTGCCGCGCTCGTGCAGGCCGGCGACGCGCAGGTCGAGGCGCTGTGGCGCTACGACGCCACCCGCCCGCTCGGCCACGTCACCTTCGACGGCGCGCCGGGGGTGCTGCTCGGGCTCGGCGACCGCGACACCGCCTCGGCGTGGTACCTCGCGCAGACGCTGATCGCCGCCGAGTCGCTCGGGGTGAGCGAGCTCGCGCTGGCCACCAGCACGCAGTACGCCAAGGAGCGCTTCACCTTCGGCCGCGCGATCGGCTCCTACCAGGCGGTCAAGCACGCCCTCGTGGAGATTCTGCGGCTGTCGGACAACGCCCGCTCGCTCATGTACTACGCGGGCTGGGCGGGTGCCGACAAGCCGGAGGAGTGGCCCGTCGCGGCCTCGGCCTTCCGCCTGGCGGCGGGCAAGGCGGTCGAGTTCGCCACCCGGGCCCAGATCAGCGTCCACGGGGGCATCGGCGCGACCTGGGAGCACGACGCGCCGCTGTTCTTCCGCCGCGCCCAGCTCTCGCGGCGGCTGCTCGGCGGGACCTCCGACGCGGCCGGGCGCGTGGCGGCCGAGCTCTTCGCCACCGCGCGCGTCGAGCTCTCCTCCGTCCCGCCCACGGTGGGCGAGATGGAGGGCGCCGGGCCGGTGATGGCCTAGGAGCCTAGGGGTCGGCCGCCCTGTAGCTTGCGGCGCTGGCGATCCGGCCGGCGCCCAGGCGGGCGGCCACCGGCAGGTAGACGCTGCGCGGGACGAAGCGCCCGCCGAACGCGCTCGCCTTGTTGCTCAGCCCGGGGATGACCGACCGGCGGCCGGCGATCATCGCCTCGACGCCCTGGCGGGCGACGTCGGGCGCCTTCGTGTAGATGAACTCGGGCGCCGACTCCACGAGCCCGCCCACGCCGGCCCGCTCGCCGAACTCCGTGTGGGTCGGGCCGGGCGCGAGCGAGGTGACCGACACCCCGGTGCCGGCCAGCTCGGCGTGGATCGCCTCGGAGAACGAGCCGACGAAGGCCTTGGTCGCCGCGTAGGTGGCCAGCCCCGGCACGGGCTGGAAGGAGGCGGTCGAGGCCAGGTTGAGGATCGCGCCGCTGCCGCGCTCGACCATCGCGCCCAGGAAGGCGCCCGTCAGCTCGTGGAGCGCGTCGACGTTGAGCCGGACCATCTGGCGCTCGCGCTCGAGCGGCAGCTCGTGGAAGCGGCCGACCGACCCGTAGCCCGCGTTGTTGCAGACCCCCACCATGTCGAGCTCGCCGGCCTGCAGCTCGCCCACGAGCGCCGCCCGGTCCTCGGCGTCGCCGAGGTCGCAGGGCCGCACGTCGGCGCGGATGCCGTGGGCGAGGCGGAGCTCCTCGGCGACCGCCTCGAGCCGGTCGCGCCGCCGGGCGACCAGGGTGAGGTTGTAGCCGCGGCAGGCGAGCTCGCGCGCGAGCTCCATGCCGATGCCCGACGAGGCGCCGGTGACGAGGACGGTGGACGTGGTCTCGGGGGCGGGAAGGCTCATAAGCTCCTGTTGCCCGATTTGCTGGCCTGGACCCATCACCGCTGGCGCTTCGACCTGCCGGCCACCCACCGGTTCCCGCTCGACAAGTACGCGCTGCTCGCCGCGCGCGTGGTGGAGGACGGGACGTGCGCCGCGGACGAGGTGCTCGAGCCCGAGGCGATCTCCTGGGAGGCGCTCGCCCGCGTCCACGAGGCGCCGCTCCTGCACCGGATCCGCACGGGCGCGATGACGGTTCACGAGCAGCGCGGCCTCGGCCTGCCGTGGTCGCCCGAGCTGCTCGAGCGCGGGCTGCGCTCCGTGGGCGGGACGGTGGCCGCCGCGCGGCTGGCGCTCGAGCGCGGCCTGGCGATGAACCTCGGCGGCGGCACCCACCACGCCGGCCGCGACTTCGCCCGCGGCTACTGCCTGTTCAACGACGTCGCGACCGCGCTCGCCGGCCTGCGCGCCGGCGGCCTCGCGCGCCGCGCGCTCGTCGTCGACTGCGACGTCCACCAGGGCGACGGGACGGCGCAGATCCTCGGCCCCGACCCGCAGGCGTTCACCCTGTCGCTGCACGGCGCGCGCAACTACCCCTTCCAGCGCATCCCGTCCGACCTCGACCTCGACCTCCCGACGGGCACGGGCGACGGCGACTACCTCGAGGCGCTCGACGGGGCGCTCGACGTGGCGCTCGCCCGCATGCCGGCACCCGACGTCGCGTTCTACCTCGCCGGCGCGGATCCCTGGGAGGGCGACCGGCTCGGCCGCCTCGCCCTCACGAAGCCGGGGCTGCTCGCCCGCGACGAGCTGGTCCTCGACCGCCTGCGCCGCGAGGGTATCCCGGTGTGCGTCGTGCTCGCCGGCGGGTACGCGGAGGACGTGCGCGACACCGTCGACATCAACGCGGCGACGGCGGCCGCCGTTGCCGCCCGGCTGGGCGGGGAGTAGCTTCACGGCATGGAGCGCGAGCCGCAGGACCCCGACGCCCCGCTCGCACCCGACGGCCGCTTCGCCGTCGAGCTCGCCCGCTTCCTCGACGGCCGCGTCGACCCGTCGTGCAACGGCCACCCGCCGGGCAACCCCCCGCTCGACGTCCTCGCCGCGCTCGAGGCCCAGGAGGCGCTCGACCGGATCGTCGGCTAGGGAGCGGAGCGCGAGCTGCCGGGCTCGCGCGGGCGCCATCAGGCGGGCGCGGGCTTGGGGCGCTCCACCGGCCCGGGTGTCAGCGCGGCGGCCGCGATCACGAGCGCGAAGGCGAGGACGCGCAGCGCGACGCCCAGCGGCTCCTCGGGCACCGGCTCGCCGAACACGATCGGCCCGGAGGCGATCGTCGAGATGTTGGCGGCCGCGTTGGTGATGGCGATCACCGGGACGACCGGCCCGAGCTGCAGCGAGCGCGCGGAGACCACCAGGCCGGCGAGCGAGAGCACGGTGATCACGGCGGCCTCCGGGGTCAGCAGGACGAGCAGCCAGCGGTCGGCGAGGTCGCCCGACGCCGCCTTGATGGTCACGTCCGACGCGCCCCACAGCAGCCCGGCCGCGACTGCGAGCACCGGCCCGGCGCGCGGCGTGTCCCCGAGGACGAGGACGCAGAGCCCGATCGCCGTGACGGCCAGGAGGCCGACGTAGGCGGCGAGCGTCCCCGGGGCGAACTCCGAGTACGCCGACTCGGCGACGTCGCCGAGCGTCGCCGCCAGGAAGGCGAGGCCCGCCGCGGTCAGCGCGACGCCGATCCACTCCCGCTTCGTGACGCGGAAGCCGAAGATCCGGTCGGCGATCGGCGTGAGCAGGACGAGGCCGCCGGCGATCGTCGCCTGCACGAGCGAGATCGGCGCCAGCGCGAGCGCCGCGACGTGCAGCACCCACGCGCCGATCGCCACCACGATCCCCAGCGTCCACCACCGGTTTGCGAACAGAGCCACCGTGCTGCGCACGGGCCGCCGCCACTGCACGGGCGGCGCGTCCGCCGCGCCGCGCTGCTTGAACAGGAAGCCGAGGATCGCCACGAAGGCGCAGCCCAGGGAGCAGAGCAGGCCGAGCTGGACCGAGAGCGACATCGGCCCCCAGGCTAGGAGGGCGGGTACCCCCTTTCCGAGCCGCGGACGGCTGGACGTCATCCACGTCGGATGGCTCCGCTCATGCGCAAGGGCAACCGCGCGGAGCTCGAAGTGGCCGCCGACCTGGTCGCGCGCGGGCACCGCGTGGCCTTCCCGTACGGAGAAGACAGCGACTACGACCTGATCCTCGACCGAGACGGCTTGCTCGCGCGGGTGCACATGAAGTACGCGCGTTCCGACGGAGCCGTCCTGTGCGTGCGCTGCCGGTCGCTGTCGCTGACGGCGGGTCGAGTGCGCAGCACGAAGCGCTACACCGCCGATCAGATCGCGTGGCGTGCCGTCTGGACGCCGCCACCGTGCGCTGCTTCTACGTCCCCGCCCGCGAACTGGGCCCCGGGATGAAACCCTCACCCTCCGGCTGCGGCCGGCACGCAACGGCCAGCGCCGCGGTATCCGCATGGCCGCGGAGTTCGAGGCCCCCGACTCGGCATAATCAGAGCGGAGGGGGCGTGGTGACAACGGGAACACGCGGCCTTTGCAAGGCTGAGATAGGGGTTCGATTCCCCTCGCCTCCATCGGGTGCGCTTCAGGCTTGATCGCTTCGCCGAGCGGGGAAGCAGAGGACGAGTCGCAGGGATCCCGGGAGAGGAGATGCGCATGGCCGAGGCCGAGACGACGCTCGACAGGGCGCACAGCGCCGACGAGGACGAGTCGCCCCGCGCGACCGAGCGCGAGAAGGGCGGTGCGGCGCCCGCGCGGGCGGAGGTCTCCAACTTCGAGATCGTCTCGCACTACTTCGAGCTCGCGGCCGACCGGCTGGAGGTCCCCGACGACATCCGGGCGGTCCTGCGCTCGTCCTATCGCGAGGTGCAGGTCCAGCTGCCGATCAGGCTCTCCGACGGCAGGACCCACGTCTTCTCGGGCTTCCGCGTCCAGCACAACGGCGCCCGCGGCCCCTACAAGGGCGGCGTCCGCTACCACCCCGAGGTGGATCTCGACGAGGTCCGCGCGCTGGCCTCGTTGATGACCTACAAGACCGCGATCGCCGGCGTCCCCTTCGGCGGGGCGAAGGGCGGCATCAACGTCCCGGCCGGCGACCTGACGACCGCCGAGCTCCAGCAGATCACCCGCTCGTTCATCGACAAGATCGGCAAGATCCTCGGGCCGACGCGCGACATCCCGGCGCCGGACGTCAACACGAACGCCCAGACGATGGCGTGGATGATGGACCAGTACGGAAAGATGCACGGCCACACGCCGGCGATCGTCACCGGCAAGCCGATCGCGCTCGAGGGCTCCTACGGCCGCGAGGCGGCGACCGGGCGCGGCGTGGTCCTCATGTACGAGGAGGCCGCACCGGAGCTGGGCCTGCGGCCGGAGGACACCCGCGTGGTCGTCCAGGGCTACGGCAACGTCGGCTCGTGGGCGGCGCGGATCATCGGCGACCTGGGGGCCAAGCTGGTCGGCGCCTCCGACCACCACGGCGCGATCCACTGCGAGGCGGGCATCGACCCGCACGCGCTCGCCGAGTTCGCCAAGGAGGGCGGCAAGTTGCCCGAGTTCCACGGCGTCGACGTCATCTCCCCCGACGAGCTGCTGGGCATCGAGTGCGAGGTCTTCATCCCCGCGGCGCTCGGCGGCATGATCCACGAGGCCAACGCGGACCGGATGAACTGCCGGATGCTGATCGAGGGCGCGAACTCGCCGACGACGCCCGCCGCCGACCAGATCCTGCTCGACAAGGGCGTCCGCGTCATCCCCGACGTGATGGCCAACGCGGGCGGTGTCGTCGTCTCCTACTTCGAGTGGGTGCAGAACCTCCAGCACTTCCGCTGGGACGAGGACGAGGTCAACGAGCGGCTCGCCAAGATCATGCGCCGCGCCTACCGGGAGGTCTGCGCGCGCCAGTCCGGCGACGGGACGCCGCTGCGGGTCGCGGCCTTCCAGACGGGCATCGAGCGCGTGCTCGACGCCGCGCGGACCCGCGGCTACATCGGCTAGGCGGGGGGCGCCCTGGGGCAGTAGAGCGCACCCCCGCCGACCGATCCAGCGAAGTCCCCGGGCTCATGAGCCGGAGAGAGCCGGTGCCTTGCAGGGCGTCGGCTCAACCGTGTGATCGGCACTGAGCAGGGAAAGCTGACCCGGGCGGCCCCGGGCATCGGTCATCCGTCCAGGTGGAGGGTCCCGTCGACGAGCACGACGGCGTCGCCGCCCACGCGCACGCGATCGCCCTCGAGCACCGCGCGCAGCCGGCTCGGGCGGCCCATCTCCGAGCCCTGGCTGATGTCGAGCTCGCGCGGCCCGCCGCGCTCGGCGACGCAGGCGCACAGCGGCCCGGCGGCCGACCCCGTGGCCGGATCCTCACCCTCCTCGGCGTAGCCGGTGAACGCGCGCGCCCGGACCTGCCCGTGCCCGCCGTGGAGGCAGGCGACGTAGAGCACGATCGCGCCGTGGGGGGCGAGCAGCGAGCCGATCCCGTCGTAGTCCGGCCACGCCCGCTCGAGCGCCCCGACGTCGGAGACGAACGCGAGGACCTGCGGCACGCCGGTGGAGACGACCTGCGGCGGATGGGCGGGATCGGTGTCGCGAGCCTCGAGGCGGACAAGCCCCATCACGTCCGCGGCGTCGAGCTCGGGGCCGAAGTCGGCGGGCTCCTGGAGCATGGAGGCCCGGGCGCGCAGACCGTCGATCTCGACGTCGACCGGCTGGAGGCCCGGGCGCGTCTGCTGGACATAGGTCGTGCGCGACTCGCCGCGGGCGCGCGCGACGGCGACCGCCGTGCCGAGCGACGGATGGCCCGCAAACGGGATCTCGCCGGAGAGCATCCAGATCGAGTGCCGGTAGTCGGCGCCTTCGGCGTCGGCCGTCTTGACGAACGAGGTCTCCGACAGCCGCGTCTCGCGCGCGATGCGGTGCATCATGGCGTCGTCGATCGCGTCGGCGTCGTGGATGACCGCCAGGCCGTTGCCGGCGAGCGGGACGTCGGTGAAGACGTCGAGCAGGGTGTATCGGTAGGAAGCCATCGACGTTTCGCCCGGCCGGACTTCGCCGGCGCTCGTCCTCTGGGCGACGTTACTTGTCGAAGTCGAAGTCCTTCGGCGGCTTCTGCTCGAACCAGAGCCGGTCGTGCTCGGGCGTCTCCTGCAGGAACTCGGGCGTGGCCTCGAGGACGTCGTCGCCGGCGTCGGGGTCGGCGGTCGCGGAAGGGTCGGCGCGTGGCGGCGGGGAGACCTCGTCGAGCCACGGCTCGTCCTCGTAGAGGTCGTTCTCGGGGGCGGCGGTCGCCGCCGGCGCGGCGGGCGGCTCGGCCGGCTCCGGGGCGGGGGCGGCCTCCTCCCCGGCGA
>JALYMV010000111.1 GCA_030773575.1 Actinomycetota bacterium | reverse complement strand
CGCACGGCGTGCTCGCGCCCTCGGTGGCCGTGACGCCGTCGGCGAAGCCGAAGGTGCCCGTCGAGCGCCAGTGCCCGTCCGCCGGGCAGTCCGGCGGCGTGCGCACGTAGCCCGGTGCGTCGATCGTGAACGCGACTCGGCGCACCGCCGTCTCGCCGTCGGGCGGCCCGCCCGGCGACCTCGGCGGCGCGAGCGTCGCCGTGTTGCCCTCGACCGTCGCGCGGTCGAAGCCCAGCGTCCGGCCCGAGCCCCGGTCCGTCACGAGCTCCACGAACCCGCTGGGAGTGTTGAAGAGCGTCAGATCCGCCTCGAAGGGGTCGACGGGCGGGCCGAAGCCCGTGACGGCGGTCAGCGCCCCGGCGCCGATGCGGCTTGCGGCCGGGCAGGCGTCGCGGGCCAGGGCGCGCAGCTCCTCATCCGTCGCCTTGCAGGCGGGCACCGCGCCGAGGTCGAACCGGGTGCCGGGGGGCGCGGAGATCGCCGCGGAGCGGATCGGCGACGGCTTGCCGTCGGGGTCGCCGGACGGCTTGAAGCGCAGGTCGAGCGCGAGGGGAGTCGGGGTCCCCGGCGTGCGGCTGCCCAGCTCGAGGCCCAGATCGACGCGCTCGCCACCGGCGGCGGCCGCCGGCGCCAGAGCGAGGCCCGCCCATCCGGCGCACGCCGCGCGTGCGGCCCGCCCCCTAACCTCCCGAATCGATTGTGGACCCCGCTGCGCCATCCCCGCCTCCGTCGTTCGTACGCCGTACCGTACAGTGTACGGAGTGGCGGTGAGCGCGTCGAGCGAGAACCGTCCGGCCGCCCGGTCGCGGGCGGAGGTCGCGACCGCCGCACTCGCGTTGATCGACGAGGAGGGCCTCGCCGGCCTGAGCATGCGCCGCCTCGCCCAGCGCCTGGGCGTGGGGACGATGACCCTCTACGGCTGGTTTCGCTCCAAGGACGAGCTGCTCCACGCGGTCGTCGAGGTGGCGGCCGACGGGCCACCGCCGCATGTCCCGGAGGGCGACTGGCGCGACGCGCTGCGCGCGATCGCCCGGCAGTGGCGCCGGAGTCTCGAACGCCATCCTGCGCTCGTCGAGCTGCGCCTGCGGCGACCGATCACCACGCCCGCTGCGTTCGCCAGCACGGAGGCCGGGCTGCAGGCGCTGCTCGCCGCCGGCTTCGACCGCGCCGGCGCCGCGCGCGCGTTTCGCACGCTGTTCGTCTACGTCTTCGGCTACGCGGCGTTCAGCGATCCCGAGCTGACGCCCGAGTTGCGCGCCCGCGTCGATGGCGCGCTCGCCGCCCTGCCGCCCGGCGAGTTCCCCGTGCTGTCGGCCTCCCGCGAGGAGATGGCCGCCACCCTGGCCGGCGACGAGCAGTTCGAGGACGGCCTGGAGGCCATCCTCGCCGGGCTCGCCGCCCGCGTCGAGCGCGCGCCCCTCACAGGTCGAACACGACGAAGCGGAGGTTGACCGGCCCGACGTGGAGCGTCGGCGCGTGGTCGCGTGGCAGGCGGTGAACGCGAAGGCCCGGTCGGCGGCCCGAGCACCTCGGCGACCGGGACGTTCTCGAGCCGGTCGAAGGGCGGATGTCTCGCCCGGCCGGACATCGCTGGCGCTCGCGATTCGTGTTTCGCCCGGCCGGACATCGCTTCGCTCGTCCTCTGGGCGATGTCACCGCGGCGGCATGCGTAGCGCCCCGTCGAGCCGGATGACCTCGCCGTTGAGCATCGGGTTCTCGACGATGTGCGCGGCGAGCGCGCCGTACTCGGCCGGGTCGCCGAGCCGGGCCGGATGCGGGACGCCGGCGCCCAGCGCCTCGCGCGCGGGCTCGGGGAGCGCGGCGAGCAGCGGCGTGTCGAAGAGCCCGGGCGCGATCGTCACCACGCGGATCCGCGCGCTCGCGAGGTCGCGTGCCGCCGGCAGGGTCATCGAGGCGACGCCGCCCTTCGACGCCGCGTAGGCGATCTGCCCGATCTGGCCGTCGGCGTAGGCGATCGAGGAGGTGTTGATGCAGACCCCGCACTCCCCTCCCTCGTCGGGCTCGTTGGCGAGCATCGCCGCGGCCGCGAGGCGGAGTACGTTGAACGTCCCGACCAGGTTGACCGCGACGACCTTCTCGTAGAACTCGAGCTGGTGGGGGCCGCGCTTGCCCGCGACCTTCTCCGCCCAGCCGATCCCGGCGCAGGTGACCGAGATCCGCAGCCCGCCGTCCTCCGCCGCGGCGGCCACGGCCGCCTCGACCTGCTCGGGATTCGTCACGTCGCAGGCGACGAAGCGGGCCCGCTCCCCGAGCTCCCCCGCGAGCGCGGTGCCCGTCTGCTCGTTGAGATCCGCGATGGTCACATGGGCGCCGCCGGCGTGCAGCCGGCGCACGGTGGCCGCGCCGAGGCCTGAGGCCCCGCCCGCGACGAGTGCTCGAGCTCCGTCGATCCGCATCGCGCTCAGACCGTATCCCAACCGTCCAACCTCCAGGCTTCCGGTGTGTTCAGGAGGGCGGATGTCGCTGACCGCCGCCGATCTCGTCCTGATGGCGCCCGCGCTGGCGCCCGTGGCGCTCGCCCTCGCGATCTTCGTCCTAGCCGCCCGGAGCCACCACCGCGTAGCGGAGGAAGAGCTCGCTCCCTTGGCGCAGCACCCAGCGCAGCTCGAGGCGGGCCGGCTCGGTCAGCCCGGCGCCCGCCACGATCGACGGCTCGCGGTCGTCGCCGGTCAGCAGGGGCCCGACCGTCAGGAAGAGCTCGTCGAGTGCGCCGTCCTCGAGCAGCCGCGCGGTGAGCGTCGGCCCGCCCTCGCAGAGCACGCTGCGGATCCCCCCGTCCGCGTGACGGCGTAGGGCGCGCAGGACGGCGCCCGGCCCCGGGTCCTCGAGCGGGAGGAGCTCGACTGTGCGGCGGTCTCCGGGACGCCGGTCTCCGCAGCCCGGGCGTCGCACGCGAGGAGCTCGGGGGCGGTCAGGACGGCGGGATCGGGGTGCAGGCGCTCGAAGTCCAGGTCGCGGCGGACGGTGGTACAGCGCCCCGCGCCCCGGTCTTATAGGCTCGCCCCGCCGTGCACCCGAGCCGACTTCAGCGGGGGGAGATCATCGCCGCGATCGGGGGTCTCCTCCTGGCGCTCTCGCTGTTCCTGAACTCCTACAAGCCCTCGGAGAACCCGAACGCGATCATCGAGGGCGTGCGCGAGGCGGTGACGGCCTGGCAGGTCCACGACTGGCTGCGCTGGGTCCTCCTCGCCGCTGCGGTCGCCCCGTTGATCCTCACCTACATCGTCATGCGCGACCACCAGCTCTCGTGGCCGCGCGGCGAGGTCACCGCGGTGATCGGGATCTTCGCCCTCGGGCTCATCATCTACAACGGCATCCTCGACCGGCCGGGCGAGCCGTCGGGCCAGATCTCGCTCGACATCGGCTGGTACGGGATGTTCCTCGGCGCGCTGCTCTGCGCGGCCGGCGGCGCGCTGCGCTCCGGCGAGTCCGAGCGGCGCCGCAAGCCGCCCGGGGTCCTCTAGATGACGGACGTCTCCTCGCTCCCGCACCGGCGGGCGACCGACCGTCTCCCGCCCGACCGCAACCTCGCGCTCGAGCTGGTGCGGGTGACGGAGGCCGCCGCGCTCTCCGCCGCCCGCTGGGTCGGGCGCGGCGACAAGATCGCCGCCGACCAGGCCGCCGTCGACGGCATGCACGCCGTGCTGCACACCGTCTCGATGGACGGGCTCGTGGTCATCGGCGAGGGCGAGAAGGACGAGGCGCCCATGCTCCACAACGGCGAGCGCATCGGCGACGGCCACCCGCCCGAGGTCGACATCGCGGTCGACCCGCTCGAGGGCACGCGCCTCTGCGCGCTCGGGATGCCCAGCGCACTCGCGGTCATCGCGCTTGCCGAGCGGGGGGCGATGTTCGATCCCGGCCCCTGCGTCTACATGGAGAAGATGGCCGCGCGCGAGGAGCTCGCCGACCTCCTCGACCTCGACCGCCCGCTCGGCAAGACGGTCGAGCTGATGGCGGAGCGCAAGGGCACCGAGGTCCGCGACGTGATGGTGGTGATGCTCGACCGCCCGCGCCACCAGCAGGCGATGGACGAGGTGCGCGAGGCCGGCGGTCGCGTCCGCCTGATCACCGACGGCGATGTCTCCGCGGCGCTGCTCGCCGTCTCGAGCTCCACGGCGGTCGACCTGCTGTGGGGCGTCGGCGGCACGCCGGAGGGCGTCATCTCCGCGGCCGCGATCAAGTGCATCGGCGGTGCGCAGATCGGCCGGCTGTGGCCGCGCGACGACTCCGAGCGCCAGGCCGCGATCGACGCGGGCTACGACCTCGACCGCGTGCTCACCCAGGACGACCTCGTCCGCGGCGAGGACGCCTTCTTCTGCGCCACCGGCGTGACCGACGGCGACGTCATGCAGGGCGTACGCTACGAGGGCGTACGCGGGGCGAGCACCGAGTCGCTCGTCATGCGTTCGCGCTCCGGCACCGTGCGGCGCATCCAGTCGCGCCACGACCGCACGAAGCTGCGCGCGCTCAGCGGCACGCGCAACGCCTGACCGGTCCTAGCTCCCGCGCCGGCGCAGCAGGAACGCCACGCCGACCGCCACGGCCGTGATCCCCAGCGCGCCGACCGCGGGCCACGGGGTGTCGCCGACCGTGACCTCGCCCGCCGGCTCGCCGCGGTCCTCCTCCTCCGCGAAGCGGCCGACCGCCGACTCCTCGAGCTCGAGCCGGGCCAGCGAGCGCAGGAAGCCGTGGGTGACGAGCACGTGGATCCGCGACTGGGTCTGCTGGTAGAACCAGCGCGCGATCCAGGTGGCGATCGCCGGATAGAAGTTGGCGATCTCCACCTCGACGTGGGCGCGCGCGTAGCCGTCCTCCTCCGGGCAGCGGCGGACGTCGAGCTCGAGGTAGCCGTCGGCGCCGCGTCCCGGCTTGTCGACCAGGATCCCGTCGCGGATCCGCCAGCGGACGATCCCCCGGTCGGCGCTCATCTCGTACTCGGGCGCGTAGAAGCGCAGCAGCACGAACGGGCGGGTGAGCAGGACGACGGCGCGCTCCGTCTGGGTGTAGGAGACGCGGATGAGCCCGAGCGTGACGCGGGAGAGGTACTTCCAGTAGGTCCGCGCGAGGCGCTCGAGGTGCATCGGCGACCAGATCGACTCGAGCTCGGCGGCCGGCATGGTCACGTCGGCGGCCTGGATCGAGCGCACGGAGCCGTCGGCGTCCATGACGGTGTGCTCCTCGGGGTCGCGGATCACCGCGTTGGCGACCGCCCGCTCCCGCTTGCGGTTGAGGAGCAGCCCGCTCACGCCATCGCCGCCCGGACCGCCTCGTCGAAGCCGAGGGGCTGGTCGTTGATGCCGGCCGGCGGCGTGCGCTCGACGACCATGTCGGACTTGAGGCCGTCGACCAGCGGGCGCACCAGGCCGTACTCGACCGGGGTCGCGAGGGCGACCCAGTCGGACGAGAGCCTGGTCGTGAGCACCGTGACGCGGACGATCCGCGGCTTCAGGCGCCGGCCCTGCAGGCGTGCGAAGCGCTCCATCATGCCCCGGTAGGTCAGCACATCGGCGCCGCGGTCGGGCATTCCTCGAGCCGGCGGGTTGCGGGCGAGCGCGGGCGCCCGGCGCGCAGCAGCTCCTCGAGGAGGTAGCCGACGACGTAGCCCGAAGCTCCGATTAAGAGGATGGGGTCCGAGTTGCGAGTCTCGTGGTCGGTCATCGCGCCAGATACGTACCGCGGCCGCTCGCGGATTCGATCGCAGCGGGACGGGGCCCCGTAGCCGAGCCATGTGCAACCGCTCATGCCATCGCACAGCCTGTTGAGGGTAGGCTGATCGCGGCGTGAAGGGTCTAGCCATCAAGGACGTCGCCGAGCGCACCGGCATCGCCGCCGGGACGATCCGGATGTGGGAGCAGCGCTACGGCTTCCCCGTGCCGGAGCGAACGCCCTCGGGCTACCGCCGCTACTCCGAGCAGGACGCCGAGACGCTGCGCCGCGTGCTCGCCTACCGCAAAGGCGGCCTGTCGGTCCCCGCCGCGCTCGAGCGCGCCCGCGCGGCCGCCGAGCCGACCGACCGGCCTTCGATCTACGGTGCGATCGCCGCCAGCGGGGTCCCCGTCACGCCGCAGGTGCTGCGCAAGCGAACGCTGATCGCGATCTCCCGGGCGATCGAGGACGAGACGATCGCCCGCGCCGCCGGGCCGGTGATCGTCGCCGCCTTCCAGAGCGCGGCGAACTACCGGGCGGTCGAGCACCGCTACCGGCGCCTCGCCAAGGTCTCCGACGCGACGGTGGTGTTCGCCGACTTCGATCGGGTGCGCGAGGAGCCGGGCGAGGTTGTCGAGGTACCGATCTCCCTCGAGGACGCCGTCGGCAACGAGTGGGCGGTCGTCGTCGACGCGCCGGGCTACGCCGCGTGCCTGCTCGCCTGGGAGCACCCGCGGCCCGAGGGCGAGGAGGCCGACGGCGACCGGCGCTTCGAGGCGATGTGGACGATGGACCCGCAGGTCGTCCGGCGCGCGGCGCTGATCGGCGCCGCGCTTGCGGGCCGCGCGGACCCGAAGGTCGGCTCGCGGGTCGAGGGGCTGCTGCGCGAGCGCCCGCTGGCGGTCGACGCGCCCGCACCGGGCCTCACGGCCCTGTGCAACCGGATGATCGGCTACCTGGAGGGCTGACGGGCGGCGGCGCGCGCCGGCGCGACGCGGACGCGGACGCGCGGCAGCTCGGGGAGGGCGACCGCGCCGATGCGGGCGAGCCCGTGGAAGCCGAGCGCCGTGGCGGTGGCCGACGTGAGGTCGTAGCTCGTGCCCCGCCGGTACGGGCCGCGGTCGACGACGGGGACCACGAGGGAGGCGGCGCCGTAGCGGACGGCCACCTGCGTCCCGCACGGCAGCGTCTTGTGCGCGACGCCCAGCAGCCTGCGGCTCATGCGGTGGCCGCAGGCGGTGCGGCGGCCATAGAAGCCGGGGCCGTAGTAGGTGGCCAGGGCGCTGCGGTAGACCGTCACCGCGATCTCCGGCGAGAGGGAGGAGGCGCTCGCGCCCTGCGCGGCCACGGCGCGCAGCCGGGTCCGGCCGGCGGCGGGCGGGCGCCAGCCCGCGGCGAAGGTGC
>JALYMV010000110.1 GCA_030773575.1 Actinomycetota bacterium | reverse complement strand
GCCGCGAGCAGGCGGCGCTCGAGGGCCGCGGCCGCGTGCTCGTGCGCCCGAGCGGCACCGAGCCGCTCGTCCGCGTCATGGTCGAGGCGCCGACGGCCGAGGAGGCCGAGGCCGTGTGCGGCCGGCTCGTCGCCGTCGTGGAGGCCGGGACGGCCTGATCGAAAGGAGGGAGGAGCGGCGCCCCGGCGCTAGAATCCTGCCCCCGATGGGGCCGCCGGAAGCGGCCCCGGCTTCGTTAGAGAGACCACACGAAGGGACCCACCTGTGTGCGGCATCGTCGGCTACGTCGGCCACCGCCCGGTGCAGGACATCCTGCTCGCCGGACTGGAGAAGCTCGAGTACCGCGGCTATGACAGCGCGGGGATCTCGCTGCAGGGCGAGGGCCGGCTGGACGCCGTCCGCGCGGTCGGCAACCTGGGCAACCTGCGCTCGGCGGTCGTCGAGGAGGCGCGCGCGGGCGAGGTCGGCGGCGTCGCGGTGCTCGCCGAGCCGGCCACGACGGGGATCGGCCACACCCGGTGGGCGACCCACGGGCGGGTCACCGAGGAGAACGCGCACCCGCATTTCGACAACGACGATCGCGTCCACGTGGTGGTCAACGGGATCGTCGAGAACTACATGGAGCTCAAGCGCGAGCTCGTCGCGGCGGGGGCCGTTTTCACATCGGAGACGGACGCCGAGGTGATCGCCCATCTGGTCTCGAGCCGGCTGGAGGACGGGCTGGTGGAGGCGGTGCGCGCCGCGTTCGGCCGCCTGCGCGGTCATTACGCGTTCGTGTGCGTGTCGGCGGACGAGCCGGCTCTGGTGGTGGCGGCCCGCCGGGAGTGCCCGCTGGTGGTCGGCCGCGGCGACGGCGAGCAGTTCATCGCCTCCGCGGTCCCGGCATTCATGGAGCACACCCGCCGCGTGCAGTTCATCGAGAACGACGAGCTGGTGGTGCTCCGCGACGGCGACGTGGAGTTCATGACCGCCGACGGGTCGCCGGTGGAGCGCGAGGAGACGGTGCTCGACTGGGATGCGGAGACCGCCGAGAAGGGCGGCTATGAGACATTCATGCTCAAGGAGATCCACGACCAGGCGGAAGCGGTCGCGGAGACGATCGCCGACCGCACGACGCGCGGCGAGGGCGTGGATCTCGACGGGATGGGCGCGATCGACGACGCGTTCCTGCGCGGGGTGCGCCGGATCATCGTCGTGGCCTGCGGCACCTCCTATCACGCGGGGCTGATCGGCCGCTACGCGATCGAGGAGTGGGCGCGGGTCCCCGTCGAGATGGACGTCGCGTCGGAATACCGCTACCGCAACCCGGTGGTCGGGCCGGGCGACCTGGTCGTCGGGATCACCCAGTCGGGGGAGACCGCCGACACGCTCGCCGCGATGCGCCTGGCCAAGGAGCGCGGCGCCAAGGTCCTCGCGGTCACCAACATCATGGGCTCGCAGGCGACCCGCGACGCCGACGGCGTGCTCTTCACCCGCGCCGGCCTGGAGATCTCGGTGGCGGCGACCAAGACGTTCGTGGCGCAGGTCGCGGCGATGTACCTGCTCGCGCTGCGGCTCGCCGAGCTGCGCGGCTCGCTGCCCGCCGAGCGCCTCACCCAGCTGGTGGCCGACCTCAAGCATGTCCCGGCCGCCATCGGCGAGCTGCTGCCCGGCGCGGAGATCGCCGCCGAGCGGATCGCCGCGCATCACGACGGCGGCGAGTTCTTCCTCTACCTCGGCCGCCACGTCGGCCTCGCGGTCGCGCTGGAGGGGGCGCTCAAGCTCAAGGAGGTCTCCTACATCGCGACGGACGCCTACGCGGCCGGCGAGATGAAGCACGGCCCGATCGCGCTGCTGGGCGAGGACACGCCGGTGGTCGTGGTGGCGACGGACTCGCCGGTCCTCGACAAGGTCGTCTCCAACGTCCAGGAGGTCCGGGCCCGAGGCGCGCACGTCATCGCGGTCGCCTCGGAGGGCAATGCCGAGATCGAGCATCACGCCGAGGAGGTCCTCCGCGTCCCCGCGCTCGACTGGATGCTCCAGCCGCTGCTCGCCGTCATCCCCCTCCAGCTGCTCGCCTACTTCATCGCCCGCAAGCGCGGGCTCAACGTGGATCAGCCGCGCAACCTGGCCAAGACCGTCACGGTCGAGTGATCGGCCTCGACCTCCTCGAGGTCGACCGCCTGGAGCGGGCGCTCGCGCGGCGCCCGCGGCTGGCCGAGCGGCTGTTCACCGAGCAGGAGCGCGCCTACGCCGCCGCACGGGCACGCCCGGGGCTCCACCTGGCGGCTCGCTTCTGCGCCAAGGAGGCCGTGGCCAAGGCACTCGGGCTGCACGTGTGGGGGCCGCGGGAGGTCGAGGTCCTGCGCGAGGCCGAGGGCCCGCCGTGCGTGCGCCTCAGTGGCTCAGCGGCCGAGCGCGCCGCCGCGCTCGGCGTCGAGGTGCGGATCTCGCTCACCCACACGCGGGGCACGGCCGCCGCGGTCGCGATGCTCGCGTGAGCTGGGCGGCCTGGCTCACGCCGCTGCCCGACGCCGAGCTCATGCGCGCGACGGACCGCTGGGCGATCGAGGAGCGCGGCGTCCCGTCGCTCGAGCTCATGGAGCGCGCGGGGGAGGGGCTCGCGCGGGTGGTCGCCGCCGGGGCGCCCGCAGGCCGGGTGGCCGTCGTGTGCGGGAAGGGCAACAACGGCGGCGACGGGCTCGTCGTCGCGCGACTGCTGCGCGAGGCCGGCCGCGAGGTCGACGTCCTGCTGGCGGGGGACCCGGCCGACCTGTCCGGCGACCCCGGGGCCAACCTCGGGCGGCTGCCCGGCGCGCCGCCCGATCCCTTCGAACCCGGCCGGCTCGAGGGCGCCGCCGTGATCGTCGACGCGCTGCTGGGGACGGGCTTCTCCGGCGAGCCGCGCGAGCCCGCCGCCGGCGCCATCGCGGCGATGAACGCCTCGCCGGCGCCCGTGATCGCCGCGGACGTCCCGAGCGGGGTCGACGCCTCCACCGGCGCGGTGGCCGGCGTGGCGGTCCGCGCGGTCGCGACCGCCACCTTCCACCAGGGCAAGCCCGGCCTCTGGGTCGCTCCCGGCAAGCAGCACGCCGGCGAGGTCGAGGTGATCGACATCGCGATGCCGGGGGGCGGGCCGCGGGGCGGCTGGGCGGGTCTGATCGAGCCGGCCGTACTGGGCGGCATCCCGCGCCGCGGCCACGACTCGACGAAGTTCTCGAGCGGCAACGTCGTCGTGGTGGGCGGCTCGGCGGGGCTCACCGGCGCGCCGACGATGAGCGCGCTGGCGGCGATGCGCGCGGGCGCGGGCTACGTCACCGTCGCCACCGCCGCCTCGGCCCAGCTCGCGTTCACCGTGCGGCTGCTCGAGGCGATGACCCGCGGGCTGCCGGAGGAGGACGGCGCGCTGACCGAGGCCAGCCTCGAC
>JALYMV010000109.1 GCA_030773575.1 Actinomycetota bacterium | reverse complement strand
CACCCCGGCGGCGAGCAGTGACCGGATGGCGGGGAGGCGCTGCATGCCTCCTATGGGTATCGGTTCAGGCGCCCCGGGGCTTGATCTTGATGGCGCGCCGCTGCGTCATGGCGGGCCCGCCCGGCTGCGTGACGGTGACCACGGTCCCGGCCATGCGCCGCCGGTTGCGCTTGAAGGCGCGAAAGCCCGAGCGCGTCAGCCGCAGGCGGACGCTGGCCGTGCGGCCGGCGATCAGGTCGTAGGACGCCGAAGCGAGCTTGACCGTCTTCCCGCGGCGCCGGTCGCGGCCGGTCACGCTGACGAGGCCCTTGCAGCGCGCCGGGCCCGACTGGCAGCGCAGGCCGACCGTCGCGGTGCCCGACCGCGCGACACCGATCCGCCCGTTGGGGATGGTCACCGCCTGCGGCGTGGGCGCCGCGGGTGGCGACACCGGCCGCGACACGGACCGCGAGCCGGTCGGCACGCGATCGGCCGGCCGGTAGGTGTTCGGGCCGCCGCACTCGTAGGAGCGGTCGTCCCCCGTGGCCAGCGTCATCTGCATCAGCAGCTCGGTGCCGGCCAGCCGGCCGCGCTTGTCGTGGGGATGGCCGGGCCGGGGCGTGAAGAGATCGCCGTTGTTCGTGCCGTTGTCAGCGGTGAAGTAGTCGACCACCGCGCCGGGCACCTTGGCGAAGATCTGCATCGGCGTGCCCTGGGGGAAGGTCTGGGGGTGGAAGCCGCCGATGTTGTTGAAGGCGATGAGCTCGCCGGCCTTCACGCAGAAGTTCTCGGGCCGGTACGCGGTCACGGTGGCCTCGTCGGCCACGGACCGGGACGCGACGTCGAACGCCTGACTCGTGATCCGCGCGCGGACGGTCCCGCCCTCCCGGGTCAGGGCCTGGACGTGGAACATCCGCTCGCCGCCGCCGCTCGTGGCGCCGTCCTCGCGGTCGGAGTGCGCGAAGCCCTTGAGGCGGATCTCGCGGATCTGGCCGTCCACCGGGACGGTCGGCAGCCTGCGGTCGGCGAAGGACGTCTGCCAGTAGGCGACGTCGGCCCCGAAGGCCTGTGACTCGTCCGCCGGCAGCGCGAGGTCGGAGCCGAAGGTCTGCAGGGCCGCGGGCGCGGCGGCGGGGAAGCTCAGGAGTGCGGCGGCCGCGAGCAGGGCGCCGCCGCACGGGCGTGGGGAGCGATGGGGAGGTCGCATCCCCCCCATTGAAGAACACGCGCCGGGGCGTGCCCGCGGAGTGTCCGGCGACGAACGCCGGACACCCCCCGGTGCAGCGCTACCTGACGCCCATCTTGCGCATGGTCACCCGGTAGGTGTCCGTGTACGCGGGGCCGCCCGGGTCGGTCACCGCGACGATGGCGACGGGCAGCTTCCGCTTGCGCTTGAGGAAGAGCTTGTGGCCCGCCTTGGTCAGCTTGACCTTCAGCTTGCCGGTCGACTTCGCGCCGACCGCGTAGCGCTTGGCCGCGATGGCGGTCGAGCCGGCGTAGAAGGTGACGGTGCCGTTGCAGGCGGCGGCGCCCGCCTGGCAGAACAGCGCCATGCCCGCGACCCCCGCCCTGCTCACGTTGACGCGCTGGAACCTGGGGATGGTCGTCTTCTGGATGGGGGCCGGCTTCGGCGGCTGGGGCGCCGTGGGCCTGGGCGCCGTGGGCCTGGGCGCCGGGTCGGCCGGCCGGTAGGTGTTCGGGCCGCCGCACTCATAGGAGCGGTCGTCGGCCGTGGCCAGCGTGATCTGCATGAGCAGCTCGACCCCGCCGAGGCGGCCGGTGGAGTCGTGCGGATGGCCCGCCCGCGGGGCGAACAGCATGCCGTTGTTGGTGCCGTTGTCGGCCGTGAAGCGGGAGACGGCGGCGCCCGGGGCGCTCGCAAAGACCTGCATCGGCGTCCCCTTCGGGAAGGCGATCTGGTTGAAGCCGCCGATGTTGTTGAAGGCGATGTGCTCGCCCGGCTTGACGCAGAAGTTCTCCGGCCGGTAGCTCGTGACGGTGTCCGCGCCGGCGGTCGACCGGGAGGGGACGTCGAAGGCCTGGCTCGTGATGCGGGCGCGGACCGTGCCGCCCTCCGGGGCGAGCGCCTGGAGGTGGAACATCCGCTCGCCGCCCCGGCCGTCGGCGGCGCCGTCCTCGCGATCGGAGTGCGCGAAGCCCTTGAGCCTGATCTCCTTGATCTGGCCCGCAACGGGGACGGTGGCGACGCGGCCGTCGGAGAAGGCGGTCTGCCAGTAGGCGGTGTCGGCGCCCTGGGACTCCACGTGATTCGCGCTGGCGCGGAGATTGGAGCCGAGGGTCTGGTAGTCGGCGTTTCCAATTGCGGGTGCGACGAGGCCGAGGCCGGCGATGACGATCGTGGCCACAGCGCCGCGCCGGGCCCGCACGGACTTGTTCGAGAGTTCTCCCATGCCCCTCCTGACGGCATTCGGGGCCGCGGCCTTTAGCCCCCGCGGTATGTAGGCGCACGGGCACGATCGGGTCCACCGCCAGGGCCATAGACGCTGCTCCCGGCGGCACCGGTGCCCGGCCCGCTCTTGTTCAGGAAGAGGTCCCCCCTGATCGTCCCGCCGCCGCCGAAGCTGTCGATGGCCGTCGAGAGGGCGTTGCGCGACTCATAGAGCGTGGCGCGACGCCGCGCTTGGACACCTTGCGGACGTAGAAGGAGGTCGGGCACGACACAACCTTGCCACAGTCTTGTCAAGGTTGGCCCGTTCGTTGGTAGCATGCCGCGACCGATGCGCGACTACCTCCAGGCGATCCACTCCCGTGTCGTGGTCTTCGACGGCGGCATGGGCGCGACGCTCGAGATGCTCGACCTCTCGCTGGAGGACGACTACAAGCTGCCGGGCCGCTGTCACGAGGCGCTCGTGCTCAACCGCCCCGACGTCATCGAGGGCGTGCACGAGTCGATGGTCGCGGCGGGCGCCGACGTGGTGGAGACCGACACCTTCCAGGCGTCGCGCTTGAAGCTCGAGGAGTGGGGCCTCGCCGAGCACACGGTCGAGATCAACCGCCGCGCCGCCGAGATCGCCCGCGCGGCGGCCGGCGAGGATCGCTTCGTCGCGGGCTCGATCGGCCCGACCGGGTTCCTGCCCGCCTCCGACGACCCGGCGCTGGGAGCGGTCAGGTTCAGGGAGCTCGTCGGAGTCTTCGCCGAGCAGGCCGGCGGGCTCGTCCAGGGCGGCGCCGACCTCATCATGATCGAGACGGCGCAGGACATCCTCGAGGTCAAGGCCGCCATCTTCGGCGCCCGCGAGGCGTTCGAGGCGCAGGGGCGCGTCCTGCCGATCCAGGTCTCGGTCTCGCTGCTGCCCAACGGCGGCAAGATGCTCCTGGGAACCGACATCTCCGCGGTGCTCGCCACCCTCGAGGCCCTCGAGGTCGACGTGATCGGCCTCAACTGCTCGACGGGGCCGGAGGACATGCGCGACGCGATCCGCTTCCTCGGCGAGTTCTCCCCCGTCCCCGTCCACTGCATCCCCAACGCCGGCCTCCCTGTCCAGGGGCCGGAGGGCGAGACGATCTTCCCCGAGCAGCCCGACCCGCTGGCCGACTCCCTGCTCGAGTTCGTCGAGCGCTACGACGTCGGCATCGTCGGCGGCTGCTGCGGCACCACGCCCGACCACATCCGCGCGATCCGCGACCGCGTCGGCGAGAACCGCCCGGTCAAGCCGCGCCCGGCCCCGCGCCCGCCGCACGTCTCCTCGATGATCGCCGCCCAGCCGCTCGTGCAGGAGCCGCGCCCGACCATCGTCGGCGAGCGCGTGAACTCGCAGGGCTCGCGCAAGGCCAAGGAGCTGCTGCTCGCCGACGACTACGACGGGATCGTCCAGGTCGCCGAGGATCAGGTGGAGGGCGGCGCGCACGTGCTCGACCTCTGCGTCGCGCTCACGGAGCGCTCCGACGAGGACGAGCAGATGCGGCTCGTCGCCAAGAAGGTCTCCCTCAGCCAGCCCGCGCCGATCCAGATCGACTCGACCGAGCCCGAGGTCATCGCCACCGCGCTCGACCAGATCCCCGGCCGCGCGATCGTCAACTCGGTCAACCTCGAGGCGGGCCGCGAGAAGCTCGACGCGGTGGTGCCCGTCGCCCTCGAGCACGGCGCCGCGCTCATCGCGCTGACGATCGACGAGGTCGGCATGGCCAAGACGGCCGAGCGCAAGGTCGAGATCGCCAGGCGGATCCACCGGATGGTCTGCGAGGAGCACGGGATGGACCCCGAGCTCCTGATCTTCGACCTGCTCACCTTCACGCTCACCACGGGCGACGAGGAGTGGAAGCCGAGCGCGGTGGCGACGATCGAGGGCATCCGCGCGCTCAAGCGCGAGCTGCCGGCCGTCAAGACGTCGCTCGGCGTCTCCAACGTCTCCTTCGGCATCGGGCTGGCCGCCCGCTCCGTCCTGAACTCCGTCTTCCTGCACCACTGCGTGGAGGCCGGGCTCGACCTCGCGATGGTCAACCCGAACCACATCACGCCCTACGGCGAGATCTCCCCCGAGGAGCGCGAGCTCGCCGACGACCTGGTGCTCAACCGTCGCGAGGACGCCCTGGAGCGCTTCATCGCCCACTTCGAGGCCAAGGGCCCGGAGGCCGGAGAGGCCGGCGGCGGGGTCAACCCTACGGAAGGCATGGACCCCGAGGAGGCGCTGCACTTCCACATCCTGCGCCGCAAGCGCGAGGGCGTGGAGGACTGGATCGACCGGTCCGTCGAGAAGATCGGCGCGGTGCCGACGCTCAACGACGTGCTGCTGCCGGCCATGAAGGAGGTCGGCGACAAGTTCGGGGCGGGCGAGCTGATCCTCCCGTTCGTGCTGCAGAGCGCCGAGGTCATGAAGCGCGCGGTCGCCCGGCTCGAGAACTACCTCGACAAGGTGGAGGGCTACACGAAGGGCACCGTGGTGATCGCCACGGTGTTCGGCGACGTCCACGACATCGGCAAGTCGCTCGTCAACACCATCCTCACCAACAACGGCTACACGGTCGTCGACCTCGGCAAGCAGGTCCCGATCGGGACGATCACCGAGGCGGTCAAGGAGCACGACGCGACGGCCGTCGGGCTGTCGGCGCTGCTGGTGTCGACCTCCAAGCAGATGCCGATGGCGGTCGCCGAGTTCCATGAGCAGGGCATCGAGGTCCCCGTCCTCGTCGGCGGCGCGGCGATCAACCGCAACTTCGGCCGGCGGATCGCCTTCCCGCACGGCAAGGAGTCCGACGAGCTCTACGAGCCGGGCGTCTTCTACTGCAAGGACGCCTTCGAGGGGCTCGGCGTCATGGACCAGCTCGTCGAGCCCGAGCAGCGCGAGGCGCTGGTCGCCAAGGTCCTGCAGGAGGCGCGCGACTTCCGCGCCAAGGGACCCGAGCCCGAGGAGCTCCCGACCGACGACGACACCGTCCGCTCGGCCGCCGTGGTCGACAACCCGGTCCCCGAGCCGCCGTTCTGGGGCGTGCGCGAGGTCGACGTCGACCTCGACGACGTCTTCCCCCACCTCGACCTCCACGTGCTCTTCAAGCTCCACTGGGGCGGGCGCGGCGTGAAGGGCGAGGAGTGGCGCCGGCTGCTCGAGGACGACTTCCAGCCACGGCTCGCGCGGATGTGGCGCGAGCAGGACTACTTGCGCCCGCGGGCCGTCGCCGGCTACTTCCCGTGCAACTCGCAGGGCAACGAGCTGATCGTCTTCGACCCCGAGGACCACGATCGCGAGATCGAGCGGTTCGTCTTCCCGCGCCAGCCCAAGCACGACCGCCTCTGCCTGGCCGACTTCTACCGGCCGCTCGAGAGCGGCGAGCGCGACGTCGTGGCGCTCCAGGTCGTGACCGCCGGCGCGGAGGTCACCGACGTGATGGCGCGGCTCGAGCAGGAGGGCGAGTTCGCCGAGCAGCTCTTCGTCCACGGCCTCGGCGTCCAGGTCGCGGAGGGGATGGCCGAGTGGCTGCACTCCGAGATCCGCCGCGAGCTGGGGATCGACCCCGACCAGGGCCGCCGCTATTCCTGGGGTTACCCCGCCGTGCCCGAGCAGTCCGAGCACGAGAAGGTCGTGCGGCTGCTCGACGCGGAGCGGACGGTCGGGGTCACGCTGTCGGAGGCGCACGCTCCCGACCCCGAGCAGACCACCCTGGCGATCGTCGCCCATCACCCACAGGCGATCTACTTCGGCATGAAGTCGGGCAAGCTCGTGGAGCCCGCGAAGTCGCGCGACGCGATCATCCACGACCCACGGCGCCGACGCGGGCACCGCGTCGAGGCCGGCGACGTCCGCTTCGAGGCGCTCGACGGCGAGGCCTACGAGGAGTCGCGCGAGGAGGCCGTCGAGGCGTAGGCGCCGCGGGCCGGGGAGTCCCTGGGGCCCGTGGCGACCGCCGTCTCCCCATCGCCGGCCGC
>JALYMV010000108.1 GCA_030773575.1 Actinomycetota bacterium | reverse complement strand
CCGCCCACAGGCTCTCGGCGGTGTGGCGCGAGCCGGTGAGCACGGCGCCCGCGCCGGCGAGCCCCTCCGCCGCGTAGGGCGCGAACCGCGGGTGCGGCTTGACGGTGTACTCGAGCGCCGAGCCGTGGACCTTGACCGCGTACGGCACCCCCGTTCCGGCCAGCGCGCGGGCCAGGATCACCGGCCCCATCACGAGGTGGTTGGCGAGCGCGACGTCGGGGCGCGCGCGGGCGCAGACCTCCCGCACCGCGGCCACGTTGGCGGCGACGTAGGCGTCGACCTCCGCCTCGGAGAGCTGGGGGAACGGCCGTGCCTCGACGCTCTCGTAGCGATCGGCGACGTAGACGGGCAGCAGGCCGCCGATGTCCGGGCGGTAGACGGTGGCCCGCGCCGGGGACCGCCGCTCCGTCACCGACAGCGCCCCGCCGTCCCAGTCGCCCGCGGCGTCGACCCAGTCGAGCGCCAGCGGCGCGCGGTCCTGGCAGAGCAGGTGGACCTCGTGCCCGGCGCGCGCGAAGGCCGCACCCAGGCTCGCGTTGTAGACGTTCGAGCCGGTGCCCTGGAGGAGGTAGCCGTGGAAGATCAGGACGCGCACGCGCCGCAGGCTACGACCAGGCCCCTTGCTAGGGTTCTCCCGCAATGAGCCTGCGTCAGAAGTACCGGTTCCGCACGCCCTCCACCGGACGGGAGATCCTCCTCGAGGCCGAGCCGGGCCGCGACTACGTCGACAGGGAGACGGGCGAGCCGATGCAGGTGATCGGCGAGGTGCTACCGCTCGCCTCCCCCTCCGAGCTGCCCTGGTCGATCGAGAACCTGCGCTTCTGCACGTGGTGCGACCAGATGAACCAGCGCGACCTCAACGACTGCCAGTGGTGCGGGCGCCGCATGGCCGCCCTCCCCCGCTGAGGCCTTCCGTGTCCCGGCGCCGCCCGGCCGTCTCCCTCCCGCTCGCCCTGCTGGCCGGCCTGCTGCTGGCGGTCGGCCTGAGCGCGTGCGGCGGCCAGCAGATCACCGCCGACGAGGTCACGGCGCCGCCGCCGACGCTCGAGATCCCCAACGACGAGGTCCCCGTGACGGCCGCCGATGCGCCCGCCGACGACGCGGCCGCCGACGAGGACGAGGACGAGGACGCCACCACCACGACGGGCGAGGACGAGACGACGACCGGCGGCGGCACCACGGGCGGCACCGGCGCAACGAGCGGCGGCACCGCGGGCGCTACAGGCGGCACCGCCGCGCCCGCCGAGCCCCAGGCGACGCCCGCGCCCACGCAGGCTCCCGACAGCGCCGAGAACGACTCACCGGCCCCGGCCGGCTCCGGCGCGCAGAAGTTCGAGGAATTCTGCGAGCAGAACGCCGGCGCCTGCTAGTACCGGCCCCCGCAATTACGCACGGTTCCGGCGGCCGTCGATCACCGCCTGAACCCCACCCGCTGACCGGTCATGTGCCTGAGGCACACTCCCGGATCACCGTGCGGCGTCAGCCGGCGCCGACGACCCCGGGCGACCGCGCGTACTTACGTGGACCGGCACTAGCGCCGGCGGGCCGCCGGCGGCGTGGTGATCAGCGTCGCGGTGTAGGCGAGCCGCGCGGTGCGGAACAGGCAGCGGTAGCGCGCGATCGTGTTCGCGCGGACCTGCGGGACCTGCGTCTCGAGGTCCGCGCAGCTGCCGTCCTTGCGCGAGGCCGCGCGCCAGGAGTGGTCGTTGCCGAAGCCGACCGCGAGGGAGGGCGCCCAGGTCGGCACGGTGAGCGCGACGATCCAGCCCTTCTCGACGGCGATCGAGCGCTCGAGCGGGAACTGGACGGTCTGGCCGAAGTAGGGCTCCAGGCGCTGCACCGGGCCGGTGGACACCGTCCGCGAGTAGAGCTTGCGGCCGGGCCGCAGGACGGTGATCGCGGCCGACGCGGCGCCGCCGAACTGCTCGCGGAAGAACTCCGTCTGCTTCGCGCCGGGCTGCGAGAGGGTGATCGACCAGGCGACGATCCGCCCGTCCTGGGGCACGGTGTAGAGCCCGCGCGCCGCGCCGGCCTTGGCCTGGTAGCCCGTGGTCCGCGACACGGCGAAGCAGGGCTTGGCCGGGCAGGAGGGGACCGGGGGCTGGGCGGACTGGCCGATCTCGATGATCTTGGCGGACGCCGGCGGCGCAACCGTGCCGAGGGCTGCGAGCAGGCAGATGGGGACGAGCGTCAGGCGCTTTCGCATACGGCCATTGAACACGACGACGCCGTGAAGAGTTGTGGTGGCGCCGGTCCGCCCGCGGACGGGAGGCCGGCGGCGGTGGCTAGCCGCTCTTCTGGACGTTGACCGCCTTGGGGCCCTTGTCCCCCTGCTCCTCCTCGTAGGTCACCCGAGCCCCCTCGGGCAGTGAGCGGTAGCCGTCGCCGGCGATCCCGCTGAAGTGGACGAACAGGTCCCGGCCCCCTTCGTCAGGGGTGATGAAGCCGAAGCCCTTGTCGTCTGAGAACCACTTGACCGTTCCGGAAGCCATCGCGCCTTCCCCGTGAGACCGGCCGGGTGCGACCACCCGGCCCCGACCAGGGGAACCTATACAGAGAATCTGGCGCGACGCAACCCATCGCGCACCCGTTCACCGCCCGGTGTAGGTCGCCTTCCCCGGTCCCTCGCTGAGGAACGAGCGCACCGCGTTGCGCAGATCCTCGGTGTCGAAGAGCCTGCCGGCGACGTCGGGGATGAGCTCGTCGGCGGCGTCGACGCCCCCGTCGAGCGCGCCGCGCACGACGGCCTTGGTGGCGGCGTGCGCCCGCGTGGGGCCGGAGGCGAGGCGGGCGGCGAACGCCTCCGCGGCCTCGGCGAAGCCGTCGTCGCCCAGCACCCGGTTGACCACGTTCCAGCGCTCGAGCGTCGCGGCGTCGTAGAGCTCGCCGGTCATCACGAGCTCGCGGGCGCGGCCCGGGCCGGCGCGCTCGGCGAGCCGCTGCGTGCCCCCCATCGCGGGCGTGAGCCCGACCACGATCTCGACGAGCCCGAAGCGCGCCGACTCCGCGGCCAGGATGAGGTCGCAGCCCAGCGAGATCTCGAAGGCGGCGGTCAGGCAGAGCCCGTGGGCGGCGAAGACGGTCGGGAAGGGCAGCCGCTCCAGCCGCCGCGGCAGCGCGAGCAGCCGTCTCCACAGCTCCCCCGCCTCGGCCGAGGACTCGATCGCGTCGAAGACCTTGACGTCGACGCCCCCGGAGACGACCTTGCCCTCGGCGCGCAGCAGCAGGGCGCGCGGCGGGTCGGCCTCGACCTCGTCGACCGCGGCCTCGAGGCCGGCGAACATCGCCTCGTCGAACAGGTTGAGCGGCGGGGCGTCGAGGACGATCCGCGCCAGCGGGCCCTCGCGCTCGAGCCGGACGCTCACGCCGTCAGCTCCGCGGCGGCGGCCTCGATCTCGCCGGCGTCGCCCGGCCCGGGCAGCCAGGGCAGCCGCAGCGGGTCGTCCGCGTAGCGCGGGATGACGTGGAGGTGGAAGTGGAAGACGGTCTGCCAGGCCGCCTCCCCGCAGGAGTTCAGGAGGTTGACGCCGTCGGCGCCGAGGCGGTCGTGCGCCCGCTGGGCCATCTGCCGGCCCACCGCCGTGACGGCGGCGAGGTCCTCGGGATCGATCTCGAGCAGGTCGCGCGAGTGCGCCCGCGGGATGACCAGCAGGTGACCTCGCGTCGCCGGGTTGATGTCCATGAAGGCGATCGTCCGATCGTCGGAGTGGACCTGCGTGGAGGGCAGCTCGCCCGCCACGATCCTGCAGAAGATGCAGTCGGGCTCGGCCATGAGGTGACGCAGGGTACATTCGCGGAAGCCATGCCGCCTGACGCCGACCGCCTCCGGGCCACCGTCGAGCACCTGGCGGGCATGGAGCGCCCGTCGGCGTCGCCCGGCGAGCGCGCCGCCGCCGAATGGATCGCCGGCCGCCTCGCGGAGCAGGGGCTCGAGCCGCGGGTCGAGACGGAGGCCGCGCACGGGACCTACTGGGTCCCGCTCGGCTTGATGAGCGCGGCCGCCGGGCTGGCCGGGCGGGCCGCCCGGGGC
>JALYMV010000107.1 GCA_030773575.1 Actinomycetota bacterium | reverse complement strand
CAGCGCCGGCGGCCAGCTCGCGGCGTGGGCCGCCTCCCGCGAGGCGCCGGGGGTCGCGGTGACCGCCGTGGCCGCCCAGGCCGGCGTGGTCGACCTCCGCCTCGCCTCGGAGCTGCGGCTCTCCGACGGCGTCGTGCACCGCTTCCTGGGCGGCACCCCGGCGCAGCGCCCCGAGCGCTATGCGGCCGCCTCGCCGGCCCAGCGGCTGCCGCTCGGCGTCCGCACCCTGCTCACCCACGGCGGCCGGGATGACATCGTCCCCCCCGTGATGAGCGAGCGCTACCTCGACGCGGCGCGGGCGGCGGGCGACCCCTGCGAGCTCGTGCTGCTCGAGCGCGAGGACCACTTCGGCCACATCGACCCCGCCAATCCGCTGTGGGAGGCGGTGACGACCTGGCTGCGCTGACCCGCGCGGAGGCCGAGGCGCTCGACGCCGCCGACCCGCTCGCCGGCTTCCGCGAGCGCTTCGTCGACGAGGCGCCCGACCGCATCTACCTCGACGGCAACTCGCTCGGCCGCCTCCCCGTCGCCACCCGCGACCGGCTCACCGCGCTCGTCGCCGAGTGGGGCGAGCGGCTCGTCTCCGCCTGGCCGGACTGGATCGACGCCCCGTCGCGGGTCGGCGACCTCCTCGCCGGCGGGGTGCTCGGCGCGGGGCCCGGCGAGGTCGTCGTCTCGGACTCGACCACCGTCAACCTCTACAAGCTCGCCGGCGCGCTGATCGCCGGGCGGCCGGGCGCGCTCGTCACCGACACGGGCAACTTCCCCACCGACCGCTACGTGCTCGAAGGCCTGGGCCGCGAGCTGCGCCAGTTCGAGTCCGACCCGCTGCACGGCCCGCAGCCCGAGGATGTCGCGCGGGCGTGCACGACTGGAGATGTTGCGCTCGTCTCGCTCTCCCACGTCGCCTACCGGTCGGGTGCGCTGGCCGACGTCGAGGCGATCGAGGCGGCGGCCGGCGGCGTGCCCGTGCTCTGGGACCTCTCCCACTCGGCGGGCGCCGTGCCCGTCGGGCTCCGCGCCCGCGGCGCCGCCTACGCGGTCGGCTGCACCTACAAGTACCTCAACGCGGGGCCGGGTGCGCCCGCCTTCCTCTACGTCCGCGAAGACCGCCAGGCCGGCCTGCGCTCGCCCATTCAGGGGTGGTTCGGCCAGCGCGACCAGTTCGCGATGGAGCGCCCCTACGACCCCGAGCCGGGGATCCGGCGCTTCCTCGCCGGGACGCCGCCGATCCTCGACCTCGCGGCGGTCGAGGAAGGCGTGCGGCTGGTCGCCGAGGCGGGGATCGCGGCGATCCGCGCCAAGTCGATCGCGCTCACCGAGCTGATCGTCGCCTACGCCGACGAGCACCTCGCGCCGCTGGGCTTCTCGCTCGGCTCGCCGCGCGACCCGGCCGCGCGCGGCTCCCACGTCTCCCTGCGCCACCCCCAGGCGTGGCCCGTCTGCCGCGCGATGATCGACCGCGCCGGCGTCGTCCCGGACTTCCGCGGCCCGGACTCCATCCGCCTCGGCGTCGCGCCGCTCTACACGAGCCACGCCGGGGTGCTCGAGGCGCTCGACCGCGTGCGCGGGCTGGTCGAGCGCGGAGAGCACGAGGGCGTCGACGCGACGCCCTCGCGGGTCACGTGATCCGGCGGATCGCCGGCGGCGCGGCGCTCGCGGTCGCCGGGCTCCTCGCCGTGCTGGCGATCCAGGCCGTGCTGGCCCGCCGCGGCGAGGTCGCGCCCTTCACGGAGGCGCCCCGCACGTCTCGGAGGTTCGGCGACGGGCCCGAGCTGCGCTACGTCGTGCTCGGCGACTCGACGGGCGCCGGCCAGGGCGCGGACTACGAGGACGGGATCGCCGTCGCCACCGCGCGGTACCTCGCGGGAACGGGCCGGCGCGTGCGGCTCGTGAACCTGTCCGTCTCCGGGGCGAAGCTCGGCGACGTGGTCGCCGAGCAGCTGCCGCTCGCGGCCCGCGAGCGCCCGGACGTCGTGCTCCTCTCGGCCGGCGCCAACGACGTCACCGGCCTCACCTCCGCCGGATCGATCCGCGCCGACATCGAGCGGATCGGCGACGCGCTGCCCGGCGCGAAGCTCGTGCTCACCGCGTCGCCCGACGTCGGCTCGAGCCCCCGCCTGCACCCGCCGCTGCGCTGGGTCGTCGACCTGCGCCGCCGCCAGGTCAACCGCGCGATCCGGGAGCTCGCGGACCGGCGCGACATCGAGGTCGCGCCGATCGCCGAGCGCACCGGCCCGCGGTTCCGCGCCGACCGCGCCCTCTTCTCTCCTGACCGCTACCACCCAAACGCTCGCGGCTACGCGACGTGGATCCCGCCGCTGACCGAGGCGCTCCGCAGGACCGGCTACTCCGACTGAATGCCGAGCTCGGGAGGCTCGCAGGCCTCGAATCCGTACTTGCGCGCGAGGGGGCGCCTCGGCCAGGCTCTCGTCGGCGAACCGGAACCCGGCCGCCAGCTCGGAGGCGGCCGAAGCTCTGCGCCGCCCCGCGTCGCCGGCGACCCGCACGTACGTGGCCGCCCCCCCGAGCCGGTTGAGGTAGGCGCGGAGGGTCACCCGGTCCTTGGCCGGCTGGTCGCGCTGGAGCGCGACGACGAGGTCGTCGAAGGTCTCGGCGAGCCGGTGCAGCGCACGCCGCGTGGGCGGACCGGGCGACGCCTCGACAACCGCGTCCTCGAGCGCCCGCCGCCGGTCGAGGCTCTTCCGGCACTCGCGCTCGGCCCGCTCGACGAACGCAGTCTTCGCCCGATCCGCGCGCGACGCTTCCCCGCCCCCGGCCCCGGATCGCACCCGCCGGGCACCGCGGCGACCGCGAGCCCCAGCGCCCACGTGACGAGTCGAACCGGCGCGCGGCTCACCTTCAGTCCCACCGCCACGAGCGCAGCACGCCGTCGAGCCGCGCGAGCGCGCCGGGGAAGCCGGCCGCCGGCGCGGTGAGGGTCACCACGAAGAACTCGCCCTCGTGCAGGGTCCCGATCTGCCGCACCCGCTTGCCGTTGGCGCTGAAGTCGTAGCGCTGGGCCGGTGCGCCGTCGATGGTGGCCGCCACCACCGGCGAGAGCTCGAGGTTCCCGACGGCCAGCTCGTCGACCTCCTCCCGCCCCGCGCGGATGAGCCGGGCGAGCGACGCGCCGTCGCCGGCGTCGCGCTGGGTGATGTTGACGCTTGCGCGCTCGCCGCCCTTCACCGGCCCGCCGTAGGCGACGTCGAACGCGACGCCGGCTTCGCGCTCGACCTCGCGCGTGATGTCCTCCCAACCCTGCGGCGCCGTCACGGTGTAGCCGACGCTCCCCTGAGCGCCGGCGCGCTCCTGGCCCGCGTTGCACCCGCCGGCGCCCACGCCGGCGCCCAGGACCAGCAGCAGACTGCCTGCTCGCATGGCCTGGGGTCGCACGCGCGGATCCTACCGCCGCGTTTCGACGCTGAGCGGCGCTTCAGCGCCCGTAGCGGTCCTTGGCGAGGACGAGCTGCTCCGGGAGCGCCGTGCGGGGCGGGGGCGAGGGGTCGGCGAGGACGGAGACCGTCTCGGCCACCGAGCGGGTGACCGTCACGTCGCTCGCGCCGAGGCGCACCGTGACCTGGTCCTCGCCCGCCTCGACGAGCTCGCCGCGGAGGCCGGGCTCCATCCCGGCGTCCTTGAGGTAGTGCAGGAGGTCCTCGGCCTCGTTCTCGAAGCGCAGGACATGCACCTGGGCGCCGACCTCGACGTCGGCGAGCGGCACGCCCTCGATGCGGTCGGCGGAGGAGATCGGGTGGCCGTGCGGGCAGGTCTTGGCGTTGCCGATGGCGGCGAGCATTCGCTCCTCGAGCACCGGGGACATCGCGTGCTCGAGGCGCTCGGCCTCCTCGTGGACCTCGTCCCACGGGATCTGCAGGACGTCGGTGAGGAAGCGCTCGATGAGCCGGTGGCGGCGGACGACGCCCTCGGCGTGCTCCCGACCGTCCTCGGTGAACCGCAGTGACTTGTCGGCCGCGCGCGTCACGTAGCCGTCGCGCTCGAGGCGCCCGATCATCTCGTGGACGGTCGGCGCGGCGAGCTGCATCGCACGCGCGACGTTGGCGCCGGTCATCGGCAGCCCGGCCTCCTGCAGCCAGAAGATCGTCTGGAGATACTCCTCCTCGGCCACCGTGGCGTGATCGTGCGACATGGCCGCATCCTACCTGCGTAGGCTGCCCGCGGCATGCGCATCGACGCCACGACGCACGCCCTCGTGACGGGCGCCTCGCGCGGGATCGGGCGGGCCACGGCGAACGCCCTGGCGGCCCGCGGCGCGACCGTCGGGCTGGCCGCGCGGTCGGCCGGCGAGCTCGAGCAGCTCGCCGCCGGGCTCCCCGGCGACCATCACCCCCTTCCCTGCGACGTGGGGGATCGCGGGCAGGTCGAAGCGGCGGTGGAGCGCTTCGTCGCACAGGCCGGCGGCCTCGACCTGGTGGTCGCCAACGCGGGGATCGCGCACTACGGGCCGCTGCACGCGCTCGACGTCGAGGCCGCCGAGCGGATGACCCGGATCAACTGGCTGGGGACGCTGTACACCGTCAAGGCGGCGCTGCCCCACCTGCTCGGGCGCGCCCACGGCCACATCGTGATCGTCTCCTCGGGCGCCGGGCTGCGCTCGTTCCCGTGGGCGGCGGTCTACGGGGCGACGAAGTCCGCGCAGCGCGGCTTCGGCGAGGCGCTGCGCCACGAGCTGAGCGGATCGGGGGTCGGGCTGACCGTCGTCTACCCGGGCGAGATCGCCTCCCACCTGCACGACCATGAGAAGGCCGCGATGCCCGACTGGTACCGCGGCGGACCCGACGCCGTCCCGGCCGAGAAGCTCGCCGAGGCGATGCTCGCCGCGGTGGAGGCCGACGCGCGGGCGCTCTACTACCCGAGGCTCGTGCGGGTCCTGGGGATCGCGCACGGGGTCTCGCCGAGGCTCGCCGACCGCGTGCTGCGCATCCTGCGCGGCGGGACGGCCGCGCCGCGGCTCGACTGACTCCCCGGGCTCAGCCCTCGCGCCGGCGACCGAGCGTCTGAAGCCGCTTCTGGGCGATCGCCATGAAGGCGCGCGTCGCCGGCGAGATGTGGGCGTCGCGGCGGGTGATGAAGGCGAACGTGTCGTAGAGCGGGGGATCGAACGGCGCGGAGTGCAGGCGGCGGCTGAAGCCGCGGCCGAGCGCCACCGTCTGCGCTCCGATCGTGTCGGCCAGCCCGCGCGCCGCGATGTCGAGGGCGGCCTCGACGTACTCGACCTCGATGTGGGGCTCGAGCTTGACGCCCGCGCGCTGCGCCCGCTCGAGCAGCTGGCGGCGGGTCGGGTCGTCCCAGCCGAAGCGGGCGTCGTAGAGGACGAGCGTGCTCTGCGCCAGGCGCTCGATCGTCATGGGCTCGCCCACCTTGCGCTCGTCGGCGCTCAGGAAGTGGAGCTCGTCGCGGATCGCCGGGCGGACGTCGAGGTTGCGGTCGTCGATGGGGAGCACGATCAGCCCGCCCTCGAGCCGGCCCTCGCGGACCTCCTCGGCGACCTCGGAGGAGTTGAGGCCGACGAGCCGGACCCGCACGCCCGGGTGGCGGGTGCGGAAGTCCTGGACCATGTCGGAGAGGAGGTAGTAGGGCGCATTGCCGAACGTCCCGAAGGAGGCGGTGCCGCCCGTGAGGGTGCGGACCTCGCGGACCGACTCCGCCGCCTCGCTGGCCGCGGCGAGCGTGCGCTCGGCCTGGGGGCGCAGCAGGCGGCCCGCCTCGGTGAGCTCGAGCCGCCGGCCCGCGCGCGTGAAGAGCTGGACGCCGAGCTCGGACTCGAGGCGGCGGATCTGCTCGGAGAGCGAGGGCTGGGCCATGTGCAGATCGCTTGCCGCGGCCGAGAACGAACCCTTATCGGCCGCTGCCAGGAAGTAGTTGAGCTGCTGGAGCGTCATACAGGCTGAGCCTTTACTTCTTCTAGGCAAGCAAGCCTACAACAATGGCGCACAATGTCCGATACTGCTGCCATGACCGTCATCCTCATGGTCCTCGGAACCCTCGGATTCGGCCTCCTCTCGGCCCGGTACGGCGCGGAGTCGCGCCCCGGGTTCGACGAGCGCCTCCCGATCTCCTAGTCGACCCACACTCAGAGTCGTATCCCTCCCCAACCGCGCGCGCCGCGGCCGGCCCCCCTCCTATCCCCTCCCCTTGGCCGGTCGCGGCGCTCGCCCGTTAAGGATCTGCCATGACCCGCCGACGACAAGGCGTCCTCCACTGCCTCCTCGCCGCCGCCGGCTTCGGCGCGATGGGGATCCTGGCCAAGCTCGCCTACGGCGCCGGGCTCGGCGTCACCGGACTGCTGCTCGCCCGCTTCGCCCTCGCCGGCGTGCTGCTCTGGCTGCTCGTCGCGGCGCGGCGCGTCGCGCTGCGGGGGCTCGGGCGGTCCCTCGCGCTCGGCCTCGTCCTCGGCGGCGCCGGCTACGCCTTCGAGGCCGGCCTGTTCTTCGCCGCGCTCGAGCGGATCGACGCGAGCCTCGCGTCGCTGCTGCTCTACGCCTATCCCGCCTTCGTGACGATCGGCGCGCTCCTCCTCGGCCGCGGCCGGCCCAGCGCACACCGGTGGTTCGCCCTCGCGCTCGCATCCGCCGGCCTGGTGCTCGTTCTCGGGGCGGGCGATGGCACGGCCGACCCGCTCGGCGTGGCCCTGGCGCTCGGCTCGGCCGTCGCCTGCGCGACCTACATCCTCGGCTCGGAGCGGCTGTCGCGCCGCCTCCCGCCGCTCGCGTTCGCCGCGTGCGTCTCGACGGGCGCAGCGCTGCCGTTCGGAGCGGCCGCCGCGCTCGGCGGCGGGCCGACCGGCCTGGGTGCCCTCCCCGCGGAGGGGTGGCTGTGGATCGTCGCGATCGCCGTCGTGTCCACCGTCATCCCGATCGCCGCCTTCTTCGGCGGGCTCGCCCGGGTCGGCTCGTCGAGCGCCTCCCTCCTCTCGACCGTCGAGCCGCCCGTCACCGTCGTCCTCGCCGTGCTCGTCTTCGGGGAGGCGCTCGGATGGCCGCAGGTCCTCGGCGGCGCGCTCGTCCTCTCAGGCGCGGTCCTCGTCGTCGAGCAGCTCGATGCCGCGGAGGCCGGCGAGGCGGCGCCCGTCGAGCGTCGCGCCCTCCAGCCGAGCGCCTGAGTGGCCGGAGAGCGCGCGGGGGCTAGTGTCCACCGCCGTGGCCCTCCCCCTCACCGTCCCGACCCTCCCGCAGCTCGCCAAGACGGCGAAGGCGCTGCCGACCGGCGACTCGTGGGTCTATGAGCCCAAGTGGGACGGCTACCGGTGCATCGCGTTCGTCGACGGCGACGACGTCTACCTCCAGTCGCGCAACGGCAAGCCGCTCAGCCGCTACTTCCCGGAGCTCGGCTTCCCGCCCGGCCGCTACGTTCTCGACGGCGAGATCGTGCTCTTCGACGCGGAGGGGCGCCAGGACTTCGACGCCCTCGGCCAGCGCGTCCACCCCGCCGTGTCGCGGATCAACCAGCTCGCGCGCGAGACGCCCACCCGGTTCATCTCCTTCGACCTGCTCGCGCGCGACGACGAGACGCTGCTGCACCTGCCCCAGCGTGAGCGCCGCGCGGCGCTCGAGGCGCTCGTCGACAAGCCGGTGGACCTCACCCCCGCGACGCGCGACCCGGAGGAGGCCAAGCCGTGGCTACAGCACTCCGAGGGCGTCATCGCCAAGGACGCCGACGCGCCCTACCGCCCGGGCGAGCGCGTCGGGATGGTCAAGATCAAGCGGGTCCGCACCATGGACGCCGTCGTGCACGCGTGGCGGCCGGGCAAGGAGGCGGGAACGGTCGGCTCGCTCATCCTCGCCCTCTACGACGAGGCGGGCAACCTGCGCGAGGTCGGTCATACGTCGGGGTTCAAGGCGGCCGAGAAGCGAGAGCTGGTCGCCAGGCTCAAGCCGTACGAGACGGGCGAGAGCTTCGCCGGGGAGCCGTCGCGCTGGAACAACATGCGCGAGCTCGACGGCTTCGTGCTGCGTGCCGAGCTCGTGGTCGAGGTGACCTTCGACCACGCGAGCAACGGGCGCATCCGCCACGGGGCGAAGATCGCGCGCTGGCGCGAGGACAAGCCGCCGCGCGAGTGCCTGCTCGAGCAGCTCGACCAGTAAAGGAGCGGCCCGCGGTGCGGGCCTATGAGCCGCCGAGCACGAGGACCGCGGCGGGGGCGACGCCGTCGGCGGCCACCCAGGTGAAGGAGATCGCGTCCATGGCCTGGTTAACGGCTGCACGCTTCGCGCCTTTATCGCGAGTTCCTTCCTTCAGCCTGCGCGACGCCCGGGGCGCCCGGGGTCCGGCGCCTGCTTCCACTTCAGCCTGACGGGCGCCGTCAGGGCCACGGCGAGCCGCGGCTTGCCCGCCACCCGGCCGCGCAGCACCAGCGCGCGC
>JALYMV010000106.1 GCA_030773575.1 Actinomycetota bacterium | reverse complement strand
CCCGGGTGGTGGGGATGCCGAGCGCGTGCATCGCCTCCCCGACGACGCACTCGCGCAGCATCGGCCCGACGGCCGCCTTGCCGTCGCCGCCGCGCGCGAACGGCGTCCGGCCCGAGCCCTTGAAGTGCAGGTCGCGCCGGCGACCGTGGACGTCGAGCACCTCGCCGAGCAGGAGCGCCCGGCCGTCGCCGAGGCGGGGCGAGAACCCTCCGAACTGGTGGCCCGAGTAGGCCTGCGCGACCGGCGCCGCGCCCTCCGGCGCGGCGTTGCCGGCCAGGACCGCGACGCCCTCGGAGCCCCGCAGGGCGTCGGCATCGACGCCCAGCTCAAGCGCGAGGTCCTCGTTGAGCGCCAGCAGCTCGGGCGCCGGCGCGGGCGCCGCCTGCCACGGCTCGTAGAGACCCGCGAGCTCGCGGACGTAGGAGTTGTCGAAAACGAACAGCGGCTGCGCGGCGACGCTCATTCACACCGAGACTACGAGGCCCCTCCGCTACGCCGGCTCGACCGTCCCCCAGATCCCCGGTCCGCGCCGGTGCTCGTAGATCAGCGACGTCTCGGCGTGCGCCACCGCCGGGTGCGTCGCGAGGTGGTCGACGACGAACTCCCGCAGCCCCTGGGTGTCGGCGGCGGCGACCCACACGAGGTAGTCGTTGACGCCCGTCATGTGGAAGATGGAGACGACGCCCGGGAGCGCGCGGACGGCGCCGGTGAAGTCGTCGATCTGCTCGCGCGCGTGGACCGCCAACCTGATCGCGACGATCGCCTGCAGCGGCCGCCCGAGCGCCGCGAGGTCGACCTCGGCGTGGAAGCCGAGCAGGACGCCGGACTCGCGCAGCGCGTTGACCCGCGCGAGGCAGGTCGAGGGCGCGACGCCGACCCGCTCGGCCAGCCGGGCGTTGGGCAGCCGGGCGTTCTCGCTCAGCGCCTCGAGGATCGCGAGATCGATCTCGTCGAGCGGCGGGCGATCGTTCGGCACGGAGGCCAGTATGCCGCCCAACGCTGAACGAGGCAACGTCAAACAGGGATTCTGCCGAACGATCTTCGGCGCCCTTCTCCCCTCGCCGCACGAGTGCCACACTGTCGAAACCATGAGCACGACGACGCGCACGCCCACCGCCGCCATCCGCGAAACCATCCTCGACGCGATCGGTGACACGCCGCTCGTCCGCCTCTCCCGCATCGGCGCCGGCCTCCGCCCGCAGCTGCTCGCCAAGGTCGAGTACATGAACCCGGGCGGCTCGATCAAGGACCGCGCGGCGGTCTCCCTCATCGAGGCCGCCGAGCGCGACGGCCACCTGCGCCCCGGCGGCACGATCGTCGAGCCGACCTCCGGCAATACGGGGACCGGCCTGGCCATCGCCGCGCGCCTGAAGGGCTACCGGATGATCGCCGTCATGCCCGACAAGGTCGCGCGCGAGAAGATCGACCTGCTGCGCGCCTACGGCGCCGAGGTCGTGATGACGCCGGCCAAGGCCGCGCGCGGCTCGGGCGAGTCCTACTACGAGGTCGCCGACCGCCTGGCGGAGGAGATCCCCGGCGCCTACCAGCCCAACCAGTACGAGAACCTGGCCAACCCCGACGCCCACTACCGCAGCACGGGGCCCGAGCTGTGGGAGCAGACGGGGGGGAGGATCACCCACCTCGTCGCCGGCGTCGGCACGGGCGGGACGATCACCGGCGCCGGCCGCTACCTCAAGGAGCACAACCCGGCGATCCAGGTCATCGGCGTCGACCCGGTCGGCTCCGTCTACACCGGGGAGCCCAAGCCCTACCTCGTCGAGGGCGTGGGCAAGGAGTCCTGGCCGCGAACGCTCGACCCGAGCGTGATCGACCGCTGGGTGACCGTCGGCGACCGCGAGTCGATGCTGATGACCCGCCGCCTCGCCCTCGAGGAGGCGCTGCTGACCGGCGGCTCCTGCGGCATGGCGCTGCAGGGCGCCATCGAGGTCGCGCGCGAGATCGAGGATCCGGAGGCGATGGTCGTCGTCCTGCTCCCCGACGGCGGGCGCTCATACCTCTCGAAGGTCTTCAACGACGCGTGGATGACCCAGTACGGCTTCCTCGAGCGCACGGGCGAGCAGAGCGTGGGCGAGGTCCTGCGCCGCAAACACGCCGGCGGCGAGATCCCGCCGCTGGTCACCGTGCGCAGCCACGACCGCGTCGCCGACGCGGTGGCGCTGCTGCACGAGCACCGCGTCTCCCAGCTCCCGGTCGTCTCGGCGCACGACGCCCAGGCGGTCGTCGGTTCGGTCTCCGAGCGCGGGCTGCTCAAGCACGCGGTCGCCGACCCGGCGGTGCTCGGCGCGGAGGTGGTCGACGTGATGGAGCCGCCGTTCCCCGCGGTGTCGTCGACGGAGTCCGTCAGCGAGGTCGTCGAGCTGCTGGCCGGCGAGCGCCAGGCGCTGCTGGTCATCGAGGACGGCCGCTCGGCGGGGATCGTCACCCGCGCCGACCTGCTCGAGGCGCTCGCGCGATGACCGAGTTCGCCACCCGCGCCGTCCACGCCGGCCTCGAGCCCGATCCGAGCTACGGCTCGGTCATCCCGGCCATCCACCAGACCTCGACCTACGCCCAGCGCGCGCCGGGCGAGTTCGTCGAGGACTTCGACTACTCGCGCTCCGCGAACCCGACCCGCGCAGCGCTCGAGCGCGCGCTCGGCGAGCTCGAGGGCGGCCTAGCCTCCGCGTTCTCGAGCGGGATGGCCGCCACACACGCGGTGCTCACCGCCGCCGCGCGCGCCGGCGCGCACGTGATCCTCCCCGGCGACCTCTACGGCGGCACCTACCGCCTGGTCGACAAGGTGCTCGCCCGCTGGGGCCTGGAGTACGACATGGTCGACCAGACCGATCCCGACGCCGTCGCCGCGCTCATCCGCCCGGAGACGGTCCTCATCTGGGTCGAGACGCCGACCAACCCGAACCTCAACGTGATCGACATCGAGGCGATCGTCGCATGCAAGGCGCACGCGCTCGTCGCGGTCGACAACACGTTCGCGACCCCGGTGATCCAGCGGCCGCTCGAGCTGGGCGCCGACGTCGTGGTCCACTCGACCACGAAGTACCTCGGCGGCCACTCCGACACCGTCGGCGGCGCGGTGATCACCGCGAACCCGGGCTTCCACGAGCAGGTGCGCTTCGTGCAGAACTCGGTCGGCGCGGTGCCGGGCCCGTTCGACTGCTTCCTCGTCCACCGCGGGCTGCGGACGCTCCACCTCCGCGTCGCCGCGCACACCGCTTCCGCCCGCGCGGTCTCCGACTGGCTGGCCGAGCAGCCCGGCGTGACCGACGTCCGCTGGCCGGGCTACGGCGGGATGGTCGCCTTCCGCCACCCCGGGGCCGTCGCCCTCTCGTCGGAGACGCGCCTGTTCACGCTCGCGGAGTCCCTCGGCGGCGTCGAGTCGCTCATCGAGGTCCCGCAGGCGATGACGCACCAGTCCGTCGAGGGCTCGGCCGCGGCCGTCCCCGCCGACCTGGTCCGCCTCTCCTGCGGCATCGAGGCCCCGCACGACCTCGTCGCCGACCTGGCCGCGGCGTTCGCCGCGATCAGGGAGCGCGTTCCGGTCTAGTGGCGCGCCACACCGAGCACTCGACCCTCGCCGCCTGCGTCGCCACGGTGATCGGCGTCCAGGCGAGCGACGTCCCCCTCGACGAGGAGGAGCGGCGCTCGTGGCTCGCCTCGCGCGGGCTGGGGCTGGTGCCGATCGCCGGGGCCGCGTCGTTCGCGTGGGCCGGCCCGTGGATCGCCCGCCGGCCCGCGGTCGAGGGCGGCGAGCCGCGCGCCGTCGTGATGTTCGGCGTCCCGTCCGGTCCGATCTGGGATCCCGCCGGCACCATCGACGAGGTGCTCGACGGGGTGCTGGTGGCGCCGCTCGACGTGTCGGTCTGGAACCCGCCGTCGGCACGCGAGCCCGGCGACGGGGTCGTCGAGGCGATCGTCGTCGCCCCCGCGGCGGAGGCGCCGG
>JALYMV010000105.1 GCA_030773575.1 Actinomycetota bacterium | reverse complement strand
GCCGCGCGTCGTCGGCTCGTCGTCGCGCGCCCTCGCCGGCTGGCGGCCGGAGCTGAGCACCCGCCACTCGGGGAGCGAGCCGCCGCAGGCGGCGCAGAAGCCCGGGAAGGCACCGGCGGCATGGACGCCGCACCAGAACTCCGGCGTCTCGTCGCGCCACTCGAGCCCGCACGTCGGGCAGCGGACCTCCGCGACGCAGAGCCGATCGCCGGCCGGCTCGAGGTCGGCGACGCGATCGGGGAGCCAGACCCGCCGGTGACCCGTCGCCCTCGCCCAGTCGAGCACCGCCTCGGCGGCACCCTCCGGGCGCGGCGAGCGTGACACGAACCGGACGAGCACCTCGTCGCCGTCCGCGCCGGTTGCGAAGAAGTCGGCGATCGCGACGTCGCCCAGCCGCTCGAGCACCATCGCGGCGGGACCGCCGCGGATCAGCCGCGGGGTCCACGGGTTGAGCGTGACGGTGCCGGCCGCGATCGTCGCACGCCACCACGGAGTTTCAGCCGCAGCGTGGGGCATCTCCAGTTGGGTCGCGGCCGGATCGCTCCGCCTGACACGCATCGTCGCCGTCAGACCGGCGAGCGGCGCACGACCCTCACGTGGCAATGGCGATGATGACCAAGATGCTCGTCCGGCTCTCGAAGGACCCGATCTGGAAGACGGATCCCTTCAAGAAGCGATCGGACCCCACCGCCTGCTACTGGATGGACCATCCCGACGTCCTGGGCGACCTGCCCTTCGCCCAGGGCTACTACATGGAGCCCGACTGGCTGGCGGAGCGCCGCTTCATCCGCCGCGGCCGGCTCCCCCGCCGCCGGCTCCGGACGCAGCTCGACTGGGGCGCCTGGCTCGTCGAGGTCACGCTCGAGGAGCTGCACCGCCTGCTCGGCCGCTGGCCGGAGTACGCCGACATCCGGGCCGACTGGGACGAGCCGTTCCGCAAGGGCAGGTCCGAGGAGGCCGACATGCTCGCCTCGCTCGACCCGCGCGAGCGCTACGCGGTCGTCTGGGTCGAGCTGCACTGACCCTCGGCGAGCAGCCGTTCGAGCTCGCGGACCGTCTCGTCGAGCTCTCGGGCCATCCGCCCCGGCAGCAGCCGGCAGAAGGCGTCGGCCAGCGCGCGGTAGTACCAGAGCTGGCCGGCGCGGCCCGCGCGGAACCGCTCCCACAGCTGCTCGCGCACCACGAGGTAGCGCGCAGGATCGCCAGCAGGGCCGCGATGGCCTCGTCCTCGTCGCCGCCGTCCTCGATGACGAGCGAGCACACGCCCAGGAGGTGGCCGACGTACGGCACGCCGGAGCCCTTGCGCGCCTGCGTGCGATGCAGGCGCGCGGCGTAGAGGAGCGCGTCCTCGAACCGGTCGCCGAGCCGCGGAGGCGCGCTCATGCCGGCGGAAGGTAGCCGAGCGACACGATCTGGGCGGGATCGACCGGTACGGGTTTCTCCGGCGGATCTCCCGCCCGCTCCCCCACGGACGCCACGCCGCCGAGGCGCCGCGACCCGGGGATGGCCGGGCGGCCGGCGTCGTAGAGATCGAACCACGGGAGCCCGTACGCCGAGTAGGTCGCGACGTCGATCGGCGTCGGCGGCACCGGCACGCCGAACTCCTCGGCGAACTCGTGCGCCTCCACGAGCCGGACGTCGACGACCGCGGTCGGCTCGGCCTCCCAGGTCTCGAGGCCGTGCGGGTCGGCGTAGATCTCCTGGCGCATGCGCCCGCCGGCGCCGAGGCCCATGTCGAGCGATGCCTCGCAGCAGACCACGCCGCCCTCGGGCCCCTGCGGCTCGCTGTCGGGGAAGAGCCCCGGCCGCGGCGAGAACAGCGCCAGCTGCAGCCCGCCGCGCTCCTCGGCGCCGGTGAGGTGCGCCTCGACGGTGAGGCCCTGCCCGAGCGGCACCGCCACGAACTGGCGGATGAAGCCCTCGCCGGCGTTGATCCCGTCGAGCCACGGCTGCTCGGGCACGACCAGGTAGTCCTGCGGATCGGCGGTCAGGCGTGCCGGGTCGAAGCGCTCCCCGGTGAGCGCGTCGATGCCGCCGACGCCGACCTTGAGCGCGTACGGCTTCCACCAGGGGCACACGAAGCTCAGCCACATCGCCTCCCGCACGTGCATGGGGACCGCGAGGCCGTTCGGAGACGCGTAGACCGGCAGCGGACCGAGGCCGGGCGGCAGCGGATAGGTCCCTCCGTCGTCCGGGATCCGCAGCGTGCGCTGGAGCACGACCGCGACGTCCGGGGCGAGCTGCACCTCGTCGAAGCGCTTCACCTGGCCTCCTGTCCTGAGTCGATGGCGGCGAGGAGCTCCGCCGCGTCGGTCTCGTCCTCGCCGTCCTGCTCGAGCGAGATCGCGCGCCGGTAGGCGGCGCGCGCCTCGTCGAGCTCCCCGATCGCCGCTGCGGCCTTCCCGAACCAGCACCAGTTCCAGGGGCCGGCGGGCGCGATCTCGGCGTAGTGGCGGAGGTGCCGGTAGGCGTCGTGGAAGCGCCCGAGCTCGAAGAGCGTGTAGCCGAGCCCGAAGTGCGCCATCGCGTCGCCCGCCTGCAGGCAGCCCAGCCACATGTCGACCGCGGCCTCGCCCTGCAGCTCGACGGCCTCGTCGAAGTACGCGCGGTTGATCGAGCTGCAGCCGCCGAAGAAGGCGCGTGCCGCGATCACGATCTCGCCGGCGGTCACCTCCGTCAGGCCGAGGACCGGGACGTCGAACCGCGGTCCGTCCCAGATCTCCTCGACGTCCTCGTCGTCGGCGTCGAACTCGGAGAAGTCGAGCACCTTGAAGCCGAGCACGCGGCCGTCCGGCGCGTCGTTCAGCCAGCCGAAGTCCTCGGTCACCCCGTCCCAGTGCTCGGAGGGCTGGCCGTCGTCCACGCGCCCGAACTCGAGCGCGATCAGCCAGTCGAGCTCGGCGATGTGGTTGAGGTAGAGACGGGGTGGCGACACGAGGGAGGGTCGCGACGGCCGGCGCGACCTGACAGCGGGACGGATCAGGCCGCCGCGAAACCGACGCCGGGCTGACGCACGGCGCGTCGGCCCCCGAGGAGCGCGAAGGCCTCGGCGAGCGGCGTCACGCGATCGACCCGCGCGCCGCCGCCCCGCGCCGCGAGCCACGCGTTGGCCTCGTCGGCGGTCAGGGCCGGGAACTCGATCTCGGCCCATGTCCGGCCGGGCCGGACGACCGCTGGGTGCAGCCTGCGCAACGGCTCGTTGGTCGTCACGAGGACGATCGCCCGCAGTCCGGCGCCGAGCACGCCGTCGCTGAGGTTGAGCAGACGCGAGAGCGCCTGGCCGGCGACGGCGCGCGCGTCGGCCGCGAGCAGCTCGCCGGCGTCCTCGAGCACGATCAGCCGCCACCGCTCGTCACCCGCAGCACCGTCGTCTGAGTGCTGCAGCGCGTTGAGCATGTAGCTCGTCTGCCCTCCGAGAAACGCGTCGGCGTCGGTGATGAAGTGGGTGTCGCACCAGCCGCGCCACGCGCGTGCGAGCGCACGCAGGGCGTGAGACTTTCCCGTCCCGGGCTCCCCATGCCACAGCAGGAGACCCCCCGGACCCGGCCCGGTGGACCGCATCAGCTCGTCGAGCTCGCCGCGGGCGGCCTGCCCGTAGTTCGGGCGGATCTCATGCCAGGCCGGCGCCTGGATCCGCCGGCGCGGGTTCAGCGGCCGGCCCTGCGAGTGCGCCCAGAAGGTGATCGGCACGTGGTCGTCGCGGGGCTCGGGGTCCCGCAGCGCCGCGATGAGGTCGGAGGCCACGCGGTCGACCCCGTCGCGTTCGGTGCCCGCCACCGCGATCTCGCCGTTCCCGCGGCCGGCCCAGAGGCACGCGACCATCCTCGGCCCGAGCCGCAGGACCACGGACGCGCCGGCGGGCAGCCGCTCGGCGAGCTCGACGTCGCCCAGGACGCTGAGCTGCTCGAGCGTCAGCTCCGCCGCGGGGAACGTGGCCCTCCGCAGGTGGACGAGCCCCTCGCGCACGGCGATCTGGTTGAACGCGACGGCGGTGAGACGGGAGCCGTACAGGTCCTGGACGGCGGACAGGCTCACGATCTCGGTCATCGGCCGAGGGTCGCGTCCGAGCCCGCGTCCCTGACGTGTCAGACCGTCCGCGGCCCCGGCGACACTCTCCGGGAATGCCATCCGAACCCGACCACGTGCTCCTCCGGCGCTACGCCGACGCCCGCGAGCGCGGTGAGCTGGAGGCGGCCGGCGACCTGTGGGGCCGGCTGGTCGTCAACAACTTCGACCGTGTCCAGCAGATCGTCAAGGCGTTCCGCTTCTCGCCCGGCGGCCCGGGCCTGCCCGAGCACGAGTGGGGCAGCGCGGCCAGCGAGGCCTACCTGCGCGTGGCCGCCATGGGCGCGAACTTCCGCAAGCGCGAGGTCGGGCAGTTCTACGCCGCGCTGGTCACCTGCGTCCAGAACGCCTGCCGCGACTACGGCCGCAGGGAGCTGCGCCACGACATCCGCAAGGCCGGCAGCACGGACGCCACCTACGACGACGGGGGCGAGGCAGGTCCGTTCGACGCCGCGCTCGCGGCCTACGACGCCGAGCTGCGGGCGCGCGCCCGCGAGGCCCTCGAGGCCGAGCGCGATCGCCGCGACGCCGAGCACCTCGTCGCCTGGGGGATCGCGCAGGTGTCCAACGACAACTATCGTGAGGTGCTCGCGTTGACCTATCTGGACAAGCTTCCCGCGGAGGCGATCGCCTCCCGGCTCGGCATCTCGATCGACAACGTCTACGCGCGCCGCAGCCGCGGCATCAAAGAACTGGAGACGATCCTCCGTGACCGCCGAACGTGATCGGATCCTGAGCGAGTTCATCGACGCCTGGAACGCCGGGAGGCGCCCGGACGTCGACGACTACGTCGCCCGTGCGCCCGCCGGCGAGCGCGCGGCGCTCGCGGACGACCTCGTCGCGTTCCTCTCCTTCGCGCCCACGC
>JALYMV010000104.1 GCA_030773575.1 Actinomycetota bacterium | reverse complement strand
TGCCGGTCCACGTAAGGTGCGCGCGGTCGCCGGGGGTCGTCGGCGCCGGCTGACGCCGCACGGTGATCCGGGAGTGTGCCTCAGGCACATGACCGGTCAGCGGGTGGCGTTCAGGCGGTGATCGACGGCCGCCGGAACCGTGCGTACTTGCGGGCCGGTACTAGAGGCCGTCGATCGTCCGGGCGAGCTCGAGGTCCTTGTCGGTGAGCCCGCCTGCCGAATGGGTCGTCAGTGAGAGGCGCACGCGATTGAAGTCGTGGATGAGGATGTCCGGATGGTGGTTGGCCGCTTCCGCTGCCTCGGCGACGCGATTGACGAACGCCACGGCTGCGGCGAAGTCGTCGTGCTCGAAGTCGCGCACGATCGCCGCCCCGTCGCGCCGCCAGTGGGTTCCCTCGGCTGGCCCCATCTTCGCGCGCGCGTCAGCCCGCGCGATCCGGGTCCGACGGCAGCGGCGGCGGGTCCGACCGGCGCTCGGACTTGGCCTCGGCGTAGAGGTCGACGATCCCTCGGCGGGCGTCCGTGGTCAGGTCACCGGCCACGACGACGCCCTTCATCGCCAGCTTGGTGATCGGGCGCAGCCCGCGCCCTGCGAAGGTCAACGCCGCCGCGGCACCCACCAGCGCCGCCATCTTCTCGTCCATCAGTCGTCCCTCCTGTCGCTTGGGATTCGAGCGCTCGGACGACCGAGCGCCGTCTGGGGGCCTGACCCACCGGGTAACGATACGGCCAATGTCCCTGCGGGGCTCGGAGAGCATCTGGCTTGCGACCGCCGACGACGCCGGGTTCCCCGCCCTCGACCGCGACGTGCGGGTGGACGTGGCGATCGTCGGCGGCGGCATCGCCGGTGTCACCACCGCGCTGCTCCTCAAGCGCCTGGGCGCGACGGTGGCGGTCGTGGAGCGCGACGCCGTCGCGGCGGGCGCCACGGGCTACACGACCGCGAAGATCACAGCGCTCCAGAGCACCCGCCTCTCGGACATCCGCTCGAAGAACGGGACGGACGGCGCCGCCGCCTACGCCGGCGCGACGCTCGACGCCATCGCGCGCATCGCCACGCTCGTCGAGGATGAGGCCATCGAGTGCGATCTCGAGCGCCGCGACGCCTTCACGTACGCGGGCGACGAGCGCGAGGTGGCGAGCGTGGAGCGGGAGGCCGAGGCCGCGCAGGAGGCCGGGCTGCCCGTCGAGTTGACCACCGACACAGGGCTGCCGTGGGAGGTTCCGGCGGCGGTCCGGCTGGCCGGCCAGGCCCAGTTCCAGCCGGTGCGGTACACGCGCGGACTAGCCCGGCGCGTCGAGGGCGACGGGTCGTACGTCTTCGAGCGGACCCACGTGACCAACGTCCACGAGGGAGGGCCCTGCCGGGTCGTGACCGCCGGCGGCGGGACGGTGACCGCCGAGCGCGCCGTCATCGCGACGAACTATCCGCTGCTCGACCGCGGGCTGTTCTTCGCGCGACTCGAGGCCACGCGCTCGTACTGCGTCGCACTCCCGGTGCGCGGCGACGTCCCGCAGGGGATGCTCATCACCGCGGGACAGCCGACGCGCTCCCTGCGGACCTTCCGCGACCACCTCATCGTCGGCGGCGAAGGCCACCAGACGGGTGCAGCCGAGGCACGGCCCGAGCGCTACGAGGCGCTCGTCGAGTTCGGGCAGCGCCACTTCCCCGTCGGGCCCAACGCCCCGTACCGGTGGTCGACGCAGGACGGCATGCCCGTGGACTCGCTGCCCTACATCGGCCCGTACACCCCCAGATCCAAGCGCCTGTACGTAGCGGCGGGGTTCATGAAGTGGGGCATGACCAACGCGACCGTCGCCGCGGTCCTGCTCACCGACCTCATGGCCGACCGCCCCAACCCGTACGCCGCCCACTTCGACCCCAACCGCACCTCGCTGCGCGGCCTGCCCAAGCTCGCGAAGCTCAACCTCCACGCAGGGCAGGAGTTCCTCGGCGAGCGCGTGAGGCCGGCCGAGGCCTCCTCCGCCGGCGACGTTGCGGCCGGCGAGGCGCGCGTCGTCCGCTCGGGCGCCGGGAAGATCGGCGTCTTCCGCGACGAGGACGGCGCGGTGCACGGCGTCTCGCTGCGCTGCACGCATCTCGGCTGCCTCCTGCGCTTCAACGACGCCGAGCGCTCATGGGACTGCCCGTGCCACGGCTCGCGCTTCGATGTCGACGGTGCCGTCCTCGCCGGACCCGCCACCCAGCCGCTCGAGCCGCGCGAGGTGGAGCCGGCGCCCCCGCCGGGCGCCCAGGCCGGATGACGTAAGGAACGCCGACCCAGCGGCGCCAAACCGCCATGAGCGTGATCCAGGGGGAGACCATTGCCGGCCGCGCCACAAGAGCAGTCATGACCCGCAACCGCACCCCCGCCGAGCTCTACGCCCTTATCGTCGGCGCGGTCGGCGGGGCCAGCTCGACCCAGCCGGCCTTGCGGACCACCGGCGCCCAGGGCCGCCGCGAATGGGCCGCGACCTGAAGCAGACACCCGGGCTCGAGCCGAGGTCCTTCGCCGCCTGGCGGCGACGTGCGCTTGGCGCGGCGGGGTTCGACGAGCCGCTCGCTGCCCGGCTCGCCGCCGATCCGCGCTTCGACCTGCACGCGGTGCTCGAGCTCGTCGACGCCGGCTGCCCGCCTGATCTCGCGGCGAGGATCGTGGCCCCGCTCGAGCGCGACGGGGAGATCGGGGCATGACGACGGGCGAGCCGGGTACGGTCGAGCCGATGGGTCCGGTGCACGATGTGGCGCGCCCGGCGCGGCGGCCGCTCGATGCCGCGTCGAGCGCATGGGTCGCCGCGCTGGCCGGCGATCGGCGCCGGCGAGACCACGCCGTCGCCCGCCTGCACGATCTGCTGCTTCGCGCGGCTCACTTCGAGATCGGGCGTCGACGCGCGGCGCTCGCCCAGATTCGCGGCGAGGAGCTCGACGACCTCGCGACGCAGGCGGCTGACGACGCCCTGGTGGCGATCCTGCGAAAGCTCGAGGACTATCGCGGGGAGAGCCGCTTCACGACCTGGGCGTACAAGTTCGCGCTGCTCGAAGCGTCGGTGAAGGTGCGCCGCCGGGCATGGCGCGACCGGGAGGTCCCACTCGAGCCCGCCGCGTGGGCGCTGGTCCCCGGCAGCGCGCTCCCTCCGGAGGCCGCCGTCGAGGGCGGAGAGCTGCTGGCCGCCGTCCAGCACGGCATCGCCGAGCGCCTCACCGCCCACCAGCGCAACGTGCTCGTCGCACTCGCCGTCAACGGCGTGCCCATCGATGTCCTCGCCGAGCGCCTGAGCACGACGCGCGGGGCGCTCTACAAGACGCTGCATGACGCACGGCGCAAGCTTCGGGCGGACCTGGCCGAGCGAGGATTCGCCATCGACCCGCAGAGGCCCGCGAACGGAAGTGGGTGAGGTGAGCGGACGCCGCGACCCCGACGCCGCTCCTGTGTCGAGCGCCACGCCGGCGCGCGTGCTGGGGCCGGTCGGCCCCGAGGTGACCTGCGAGCGGTGCTTCGCGCTGCTCGACCAGTACGTCGACCTCGAGGTGGGGGGTGCCGACGCCGATGCGGCGCTGCCCGGAATGCGCGCACACCTCGAAGGCTGCCCGGCATGCCATGAAGATCATGAGAGCTTGCGCGAGCTCGTCGCGGGACCGTCTGCCATCCTGCCGCCGATCCCCTGAGTCCGCGGAGGGGGACCCCAACCGCGCACGGATGGCAAACGTAGTCCTCAGGGGCGTTTGAAATCCTGGGCCGAGCAGCACCTCCCGGCGGAGACCGCCAACCGCACCTTCTCACCAGCCGGCGGGCAGCCGGAGCCGGTACCGAGGCAGGCCACGGGGTGACCGTGACCCGCCCCGGCCCGGGTGCTGCGCCTTGTACGGGATGCGACGTGGGTACGAGGCGACCCGGCGGCGGGATCAGACCGGGAAGCAGGGATGGACCTCGGTGCCGCGCGGGTCGCGGGAGCGGACCTCGAACCCTCCGGCGACCTCGGCCATGATCGGGAGGCCGAGGCCGGCGCCCGGGCTGTCGACGCGCGGGCGCATCCCGGTCCCGCGGTCGGCGATGATCACGCGCAGGCGGTCCTCGGAGATCTCGGCCTCGACCTCGACGCGACCCGGCTCCGGGTCCTCGCGGTAGCTGTGCAGCAACGACGTTGCCGAGGGCCTCTGAGACGGCGAGCTTGAGGTCCGCGAGCGGCGGGTCCCCGATGCCGGCGTCGACGGCGAAGCCGGCGATCTCGCGTCGCAGCTGCGCCACGACCGCGGGAACGGCGGGCGCCGACCACGTGCGCGTGGCTCCGGGGAGCATCCACTTGGGCTGCCCGTTCGCAGCCGTGCGTACTCGGCTCGCGTGGCTGGCCAAAGCCCGGCCGCCCGCTGCCGATCATCGGGGCATGACCGACGCGCGCCGTGTCCTCGCGCTGGTGCTCGTCGGCGCGAGCGCCGTCTGGGCCGCCCTGGGCCACCACTCGCCGGCGCCGGAACCCGCCGGCCCGCTGACCGAGGACGTCCGCGCCGCCGGCCTGCGCTTCGACCCGTCCGTCGCCCCGCTCGACCGGCAGGCGGTGACCGACGCCATCGCGGCCGCGCGCCCCGAGGCCCGCCGGCTCGTCGAGGTCGTCGACGGGCTCGTCATCATCGGCGTCGCCGACACGGGCGCCGGGGCGGTCGGGGTCACCCAGCAGACCGCCGTGGGGTACACCGTCACGCTCGACCTCGCCGACGTCTCGGGCGCCAACGGCGCGCGGGGGATCAGCCGCCTCGTCCTCCACGAGCTCGGCCACGTCATCGACTCGGCGCTCGTGCCCGACGACGTGGTGGCCACGCTCGACGCCGGGATCCCGAAGGGCTGGGAATGCGACGGCGGCCACTCGGGCGCCTGCGCCGCGGTGCCCGAGCGCTTCGCGGAGTCCTTTGCGAAGTGGGCGACGGGCGACATCGGCGTCGACCTCCACATCGGCTACCGCGTGCCGCCGCCGGGCCCGACGCTGGACGCCTGGGGCGAGCCGCTCGCCCGCCTGGGCGCCTGAGCCATCCCGGCGCCGAGAGCGTCTCGATTCGCAACCGCGAACGCCCGTTTGGGGTAGACAGGTCCCCATGGCTACGACGAATCCGTCCTACGAGCAGTCCAAAGAGGTCGCGGAGGCCTCGCGCGAGACCGAGTGGAAGCAGCCCTCGTTCGGCAAGGAGCTCTTCCTCGGCAACTTCCGCCTCGACCTGATCCATCCCCAGCCCAAGGCCTCGCCGGAGCTGACCGCCAAGGGCGACGCGTTCCTCGCGCGACTGCGCACGTTCCTCGAGGAGCGGGTCGACCCGCTGCAGATCGAGCGCGACGCGAAGATCCCCGAGGACGTCGTCGAGGGCCTGAAGTCGCTCGGCTGCCTCGGCATGAAGATCCCGGAGGAGTACGGCGGCCTCGGCCTCAGCCAGGTCTACTACAACAAGGCGCTCGCGCTGGCGGGCAACTGCCACGCCGCGATCGGCACGCTGCTCTCCGCCCACCAGTCGATCGGCCTCCCCGAGCCGCTGCGCATGTTCGGGACCGAGGAGCAGAAGCGCGAGTGGCTGCCGAAGGTCTCCAAGACGCACATCTCGGCCTTCCTGCTCACGGAGCCCGACGTCGGCTCGGATCCCGCGCGCATGAGCGCGACGGCGACCCCGACCGAGGACGGGACGGGCTACCGGATCAACGGCATCAAGCTGTGGGCCACCAACGGCGCGATCGCCGACGTGGTCATCGTCATGGCCGTCGTCCCCAAGACGGAGACGAGCAAGGGCGGCATCACCGCCTTCATCTGCCCCTACGACGTCGAGGGCATCACCGTCGAGACCCGCAACGCCTTCATGGGCCTGCGCGGCATCGAGAACTCGGTGACCCGCTTCGAGGACGTCTTCGTGCCGAACGAGGCGGTCGTCGGCGGCGTCGGAAAGGGCCTGCGCATCGCGCTCGCGACGCTCAACACGGGCCGCCTCTCGCTGCCCGCGATCGCGTCGGCGTCCACGAAGTACGCGCTCAAGATCTCGCGCGAGTGGTCCGCGGAGCGCAAGCAGTGGGGCAAGCCGGTCGGCACGCACGACCCCGTCGCGCAGAACCTCGCGTTCTTGGCGGGCACGGCGTTCGGCCTCGAGGCCGTCGTCGACGTCTCGAGCCGCCTGGCCGACGACAAGCGCAACGACTTCCGGGTCGAGGCGGCGCTGGCCAAGCTCTACGCCTCCGAGCTCGGCTGGCAGGCGGTCGACACCATGATCCAGATCCGCGGCGGCCGCGGCTACGAGACCGCCGAGTCGCTCAAGGCCCGTGGCGAGAAGCCGATCCCGGCCGAGCAGGTGCTCCGCGACATGCGGATCAACCGCATCTTCGAGGGCTCCACGGAGATCATGCACCTGCTGATCGCCCGCGAGGCACTCGACCAGCACCTCGCGGTGGCGGGCGACATCCTCGACCCGAAGGTCGCGGCGGCCGACAAGGCCAAGGCGGCGGTGGGCGCGGCGAAGTTCTACGCCGGCTACCTGCCGACGCTCGTGACGGGCGAGGGGCAGAAGCCGCGCGGCTACGACGCCGAGTTCGGGCCGCTCGCCAAGCACGTCCGGTACGTCGAGCGCCACTCGCGCAAGCTCGCCCGCTCCACCATGGGGCTGATGGGCGTCCACCAGGCGTCGCTCGAGCAGAAGGGCGCGCTGCTCGGCCGCGTCGTCGACATCGGCGCGGAGCTGTTCGCGATCTCGTGCGCGTGCGTCTACGCCCACACGATCGGCACGCAGGACCCCTCGCGCCGCGAGGAGGCCTACGAGCTCGCCGACCTGTTCGCCAAGCAGGCCCGCCGTCGCGCGGAGCAGAAGTTCTCCGAGCTGTTCTCCAACGACGACAGCTCGCAGTACAAGACGGCCCAGAAGATCCTCGAGGGCCGCTACACCTGGTTCGAGGCCGACATCCTCGATCCGGCGGGCGAGGGGCCGCACATGCCGCGCCACACGGAGTCCGCCGAGAAGCAGTTCGAGCGGGCGCCCGGCGTCGAGGCGCCGGCGGTCGGCGCCCAGGCCGAAGCCGTCCAGTAGCTCCTTCGGTCCTCTCCCGGGGCCCTGCCTACGCGGCGGGGCCCCGGCGGGCCAGGACGCGGGCGGCGACCACGCCGCCGACCGCGCCGAACAGGTGCCCCTGCCAGGAGATGCCCTGCTGCGGCAGCAGGCCGCCGAGCAGCACGCCACCCATGAAGGCGAGGACCACGAGGCCCACCCCGAGGTGGAGGAGGTTGCGGGTGAAGACCCCGCGCGCGAGCAGGTAGGTCGCGTAGCCGAAGACCACGCCGCTCGCCCCGAGGTGGACCGTGCCGGCCGGCGCCACGAGCCAGGTCCCGAGGCCGCTGACGAGCGCGACGATGGCCGTGACCGCGAGGACGCGGGCGAGGCCGCCGAGCGCGATCACCGCGCCCATCACCGCGAACGGCGCGGTGTTGGCGGCCAGGTGGCCGAAGCCGCCGTGCAGGAACGGGGCGAGCAGCACGCCGGTGAGCCCGTCGCCGGAGCGCGGCGCGATCCCGTAGGCGTCGAGGTCGGCCGGCAGCACGGCGTCGGCCACCTCCGACAGCCACATGACCGCCGCCATGGCGGCGACGATCAGCAGCCCGTCGGTGCGCGTCGAGCGCGGGCGGGCGGGCGGGGCGGGCGCGGTGGCGGCGGTGTTCACGCCGCATACGATGACGGCCGCAGCTCAAGCGCAGCTCAGCGCGGCGCCGCGTGCCACCATTCGCGACCTCGTGGACCGGACGATGCTCTTCTGGACGCTCGCGCTGTTCTTCGGCGGCTCGATCGTGTTCCGCGCGATCCAGGACGCGACGGAGGGCTCCCCGCTCGCGGTCACCCTCGGGCTGCAGGTGGCGGTGCTCGCGGTGGCGATCGCGGCGATCGTGGTCGTCGTGCGCCGGCGGGGCGGCGGGGAGTGACGCGGACCGCCGCGCGGCTGCGGCCGTTCGGGACGACGATCTTCGCCGAGATGACCGCGCTGGCCGTCCGCACCGGCGCGGTCAACCTCGGCCAGGGCTTCCCGGACGAGGACGGGCCGGCGGCGGTGCTCGAGGCGGCGTCGGCCGCGATGCGGGCGGGCCACAACCAGTACGCCCACGCCCGCGGCGTTCCGGAGCTGCGCCGGGCGATCGCCGCCCACCAGCGGAGCCGCTACGGGCTCGAGGTCGATCCGGAGGCCGGCGTGCTCGTCACCTTCGGCGCGACGGAGGCGATCGCCGCCGCGCTGCTGGGCCTCTGTGAGCCGGGCGACGAGGTGCTCACGCTCGAGCCCTACTACGACGCCTACGCCGCCGCGATCGCCATGGCGGGTGCCGAGCGCCGCGTCGTGACGCTGCGCCCGCCGGACTTCGCGCTCGACCCCGCCGTGCTGCGCGCCGCGGCCGGCCCGCGCACCCGCGTCGTCCTGCTCAACTCGCCGCACAACCCGACTGGCCGCGTCCTCTCCCGGGCCGAGCTCGAGGCGGTCGCGGCGGTCTGCCGCGAGCACGACCTGCTCGCGGTCACCGACGAGGTCTACGAGCACCTCGTCTTCGACGGCGAGCACGTCCCGCTCGCCACGCTGCCCGGGATGGCGGAGCGGACGCTGACGGTCTCCTCGCTCGGCAAGACGTTCTCGCTGACCGGGTGGAAGGTGGGCTGGGCGAGCGGCCCGCCGGAGCTCGTGGCGGCCGCCGCGGCGGCCAAGCAGTTCCTCTCCTTCTCGGGCGGGACCCCGCTCCAGCACGCCGCCGCCCACGCGCTCGAGCACGGCGGGCGCCACGTCGCCGCGCTGGTGGAGAGCCTGCGCTCGCGCCGCGACCGCCTGTGCGCGGGCCTCGAGGCCGCCGGCCTGGGCGTCCACCGCCCGGCCGGGACCTACTTCGTCAACGCCGACATCCGCCCCCTGGGTGAGGACGACGGCCCGGCGTTCTGCGCGGCGCTGCCGGAGCGCGCGGGCGTCGTCGGCGTCCCGACCACCGTCTTCTACGACGACCCCGAGGCGGGGCGCCACCTGGTGCGCTTCGCGTTCTGCAAGCGCGACGCGGTGCTCGACGACGCCGCCGTCCGGCTGGCCGGCCTGGCGGCGCCGCGCCTATAGTCCGCGCGATGCACTACCGCCGCGAGCGGGTCTTCGTCGAGACGGAGGCACGCAGGATCATCGGCACGCTCCAGCTCCCGAACGAGGGCTACCGCAGCCGGACGACCGACTTCCTCAACGCCAACGACCACGGCTTCATCGCGCTGACCGACGCCGAGGTGGCGCCCGTCCACGGCGGCGAGGCGACCCAGCACGAGTTCGTCGCCGTCTCGGCGCGCCACATCGTCCTCCTGGTCGAGCTGGGGACCGTCGAGGTCCTCGACGAGTCGGGCGCGCCGCCGCCGGCCGACTGGCCCGGCGAGTCCACGCCGCCGCCGGCGCCCGCCTCGCGGCGCGCGTAGGTCGGAGCGCCAACCCGCCAACCCGGCCGTCCTCCCGCCGTTTCAACGGCCATGGACGGCGAGGGAGGGAGGACGCCATGACGGCGCTGGGGATCGGGCTGCTGGTGTGGATGGGTCTCACGGTCCTGGTGTGGGGGCTGTGCAGCTCGGCGGCCCGCGGCGATCGCGCGCAGGCGGCGGTGCGCCTGCAGGAGCGGTCGGGCATCGCGGCCGAGGCGAGGACGCGGCTCGTCGAGCGCCGGCTGCTGCACGAGCTCGGGCGCCACGACGGCTTCACGGGCCGGCACTCAGAGCGGGTTGCGCGGCTCGCCGGCTCCGTCGGCCGCCGGCTCGGGCTCCCGCCGGACGCCCTGCGCGCGCTCGTGCGGGCGGCCGCCTTGCACGACGTCGGCAAGCTCCGCGTCCCGGACGTGATCCTGGGCAAGCCGGGGCGCCTCGACGCCGCCGAGTGGGCGATCATCGCCCGCCATCCCGACTGGGGCGCCGCGATGCTCTGCGAGCTGCTCGAGCGGGGCGAGGGCCTCGATGCCGTGCGCTCCCACCACGAGCGCTTCGACGGCGGCGGCTACCCCGACGGCCTCGCGGGCTCCGCCATCCCGCTGATGGGGCGGATCGTGGGCGCCTGCGACGCCTACGACGCCATGACCTCGACGCGCCCCTACCAGCCGTCGCGGACCCGGGCCGCCGCGCTCGCCGAGCTCGCCCGCTGCAGCGGCACGCAGTTCGACCCCGCGGTCGTCGCGGCGCTCGAGGCGGCGGTGCGGGCGGGAGCCGACCTGGCCCCCGGGCCGGCGGCGCGGTCCCGCAGCCGGTTCCGCCGCAGCGGCGCCCGGCGCGGCGCGCTGCTTCGCGCCTACTACTAGGCCGGGATCTCCGAGCGGACGGGGCGCGGCTCCGACGCGAGCTCGGGCAGGCCGACCGCCGGGGTGCGCACGAGGGTGAGCGCGGTGGTGAGGATGCCCAGCTCCGAGAAGCGCAGCCGCTCCCCGGCCCGGGCGACGAAGGCGTCGTAGCGGTCGAGCAGCTCGAGGGTCTGCGCGCACAGCGCGGCGTGCGGCGAGTCCTCCCCGACCGCGCACGCCAGCCGCGCGAGCTCGAGCGACTCGGCGCCGTCGTCGCGCTCGGAGACGATCCGGCCGATGGCGGTCGTCAGATAGGTGGCGACGCGGTCGAGCAGCGGGTCGAGCACGAAGCGCTCGGCGACCACGCCCGGCGCCGGGCCGAGGTCGAGCGGCGCCTCGCCGGCCACGAGCCGCCCGGCCTGGCGGCCGCCCACCTCCCGGAGCTGCTCGGGCGTCACCCCGGCCTGCAGCCCGCAGCGGAAGACCAGCAGCGCGGCCTGGACGGTCGAGCCGTACGGGGCGTCGCTGGCGAACAGGATCCGCCCCGGCGGCACGAGGGCGAACAGCGCGAGCAGGTCGGCGGGGCTCCACCACGCCGTGTCGACGAAGACGTTGGGGTGGTCGTCGAGCTCGCGCCACAGCCAGGCGAGGTCGGAGATGGCGGCGTGGGCGAGGATGAACCGCGCGCCCGGGAAGGCGGCGGCGAGGGAGAGCGTGTGGCGCCCGAGCGCGGGGATCCCGCGGCCGGCGTGGAGGAGGATCGGGACGCCGCGCGCGTCGGCGAGGGCGGCGAGGTCGTGGGCGGCGGGCGCGTCGAGCGAGAAGGCCTCGGCCCGCGGGTGGAGCTTGATCCCCCGGGCGCCGGCGTCGAGC
>JALYMV010000103.1 GCA_030773575.1 Actinomycetota bacterium | reverse complement strand
CGCGGCGACCTTCGCGGCCGCCGCCTCGGCCGGGGCGCGCATCCAGACCGCCGCGACCACGCGCAGGTAGTACGCCAGCGACATCGCCGAGCCGAGCACGATCGCGACGCCGAGCCACGCGTACTCGTTCTCGACGGACGCCTGGATCAGATTGATCTTCCCGAAGAAGCCCGCGGTCGCCGGGAAGCCGGCGAAGGAGAGCATGGCGATCGTCATGGGCCAGGCCAGCCACGGCCGCGAAGCGCCCAGGCCGTACATCGAGGCGATGTCGTCGCCGTGGTCCGTCTCGCGCTCGCGCGCCACGACCACCGCGAACGCGGCGATGTTCATCAACAGGTAGGCGGCCAGGTAGAAGACGGTCGCCTGCACGCCCAGCCGCGTGGAGACCACGACGCCGGCCAGCATGTAGCCGGCCTGCGCCACCGACGAGTAGGCGAGCATCCGCTTGAGCGAGGACTGCCCGAGCGCGCCGACGTTGCCGATGACGATCGTGGCCACGGCGAGGGTCGCCAGCGCCGGCGCCCAGGTCGTCGCGGTGCCGATCAGCGCGACGTCGAAGAGCCGGAGGAAGACGCCGAAGGCCGCCGCCTTGGTCGCCACCGCCATGAAGGCGGTGATCGGCGTGGGCGCGCCCTCGTAGACGTCGGGCGTCCACTGGTGGAACGGGGCCACGGACGCCTTGAACGCCAGGCCGGTGACCGTGAGCCCGATCCCGGTCAGCAGCAGCAGGTCGTCGCCGATCCCGCGATCCTCGATCGCCGCGGCGATCCCCGCGTAGTCGGTCGAGCCCGAGGCGCCGTAGAGCAACGACAGGCCGTAGACGAGGATCGCCGAGCCGAGCGAGCCGATGATCAGGTACTTCAGGCCCGACTCGAGCGAGCGCTCGCGCCGCAGCTCCGTCGCGCACAGGACGTAGAGCGGGATGGAGAGCAGCTCGTACCCGATGAACAGCGCGACGACGTTCTGCGCGGCGACCAGGATGACCATGCCGAGCACCGTCGCGAGCAGCAGCGCGTGGAACTCGCCGTGGCCGGCCTCCCGCGACGCCGTCGAGCGGTAGGCGAGCAGCACCGCCGAGATCCCGCCCGCCGCGAAGAGCATGGTCAGCGCGAGCGTCAGGTCGTCCATCCGCAGCGCGGCGGAGAGGACGGAGGTGTTCTCGCCCCACTGCCACACGCCGAGGCCGGCGACCGCCAGCAGGCAGAGGATCGTCAGCGCCGGGACGAGCCGGGTGCGGACGAACGCCGAGCGCATGAGCCCGACCAGCAGGACGATGCAGGAGCCCGCGGTGAGCGCGATGAGCGGCGAGATCGCCGCGAAGTCGATGACCGGGGCCTTGACCGGGGTCACGGGTCGACCCCCACGATTCCTGGCTGGACCTCGGTCGGCCCGCCGGCCAGCGCGGGATTCGGCTTGCCCTGCGCGATCGCCTGCGGCGCGCGCACCGCCGCCTGCGTCCCGCGCTCGCCGTCCTCGAGGGCGGCCTGCGGGTACAGCGCGAAGGCGAGGATCGCCAGCACGAGCGGGACGAGCACGAAGCCGTCGCGCACGCTGAGGTCGCGCGAGACGACCTCCGGCCCGGGCCGGTTGTGCATCGAGCGGATGTAGGCGCGCAGCATGTAGACCGACGCGAGCGCGACGCCGGTGAAGGCGAGCAGGGCGATCGCCCGCTTCGTCTCGAAGAGCCCGAGCAGGATGAGGAACTCGCCCGCGAAGTTCGCCGAGCCGGGGATCGCGAGCGTCGCCAGCGCGACGATCAGGAAGAGCGAGCCGAGCACGGGAGCGCGGAACGCGATCCCGCCCATGTCGCGCAGCGACTCCGAGCCCGCCGAGCGCTCGGCGAGCAGCGCGACGATGAAGAACAGCGGCGCGACGACCAGCCCGTGGTTGACCGCCTGGAGAATCGCGCCCTGGGCGCCTTCGGGCTGCAGCGAGAAGATCCCGAGCACGATGAAGCCGAGCTGGGCGATCGACGAGTAGCCGAGCACGAGCCGCGTCTCGCGGGTGGTGAACGCCATCGCCGAGCCGTAGATGATCGAGATCAGCCCGAGGATGAGGACCGTGGTCTGGAAGTCGACGGTCGCGTCGGGGAAGGTCGGGAGGACGATCCGCAGGAAGCCGTAGGCGGCGACCTTCGAGAGCGCGCCGGAGAAGACCGCCAGGACCGGCAGCGGCATGTTCCGGTAGGCGTCGGGCATCCAGCCGTGGAACGGGAACGCCGGCATCTTGATCAGGAACGCCAGTGCGAAGGAGACGAAGATCCACCGCTGCGCGGTCTGCGACAGCGGCGCGCCCGCGAGGTCTGAGAGCACGAAGGAGATCCCCTCGTCCGGGCCCGCGTCGGCGAGCACCGCGGTGGCCACCGCGCCCGCCAGCATCAGCAGCGAGCCGACCAGCGTGTAGATGATCATCTTGGCCGTCGCGGCGACCCGATCGGGCCCGCCCCACTGGCCCATCAGGAAGTAGAACGGGACGAGCATCAGGTCGAAGAAGAGGACGAAGAGCGCGAGGTCCTGTGCGAGGAACGCGCCGAGCACCGCGGTCTCGGCGACGCCGAAGTGAAACGCGAAGAGCCGCGGCCGCTCCATCGGCCGCAAGGTCACCCACAGCGCCGACATCGCGAACAGCAGCGCGGCGAGAGACACGAGCCAGAGATTCAGGCCGTCGAGGCCGAGCTTGTAGCGGATCCCCAGCTCGGGGATCCACGTCGCGTCCGTGACGTACTGGAGCGTCTCGGAGCGCCCCGCGTCGAAGTCGACGAGCAGGACGATCGCGTAGCCGAGCGGAACGAGCGCGCCGATCAGCGCCAGCGCCGGGGCGACGCGCCGCGGCGCGAGCGCGCCGAGCAGCGCGAACGCCGCCGGCCAGAACAGCAGGATGGAGAGGTGGATCGTCAGCTGCTCTCTCACGAGGCCGCCAGGAGGAAGTAGAGGCCCATGCCCGCGAGGCCGAGCAGCAGCAGCGCGGCGTAGTAGCGCAAAAAGCCCGATTGGGCGGCGCGCACCGCGCTCGAGCCGGCGCGGACCATCCCGCTCGTGCCGCCGACGAACAGGCCGTTGACGACCACGCGCTCGAAGACGGCCTGCGCGAACCGGCCGAACCACGCGAACGGCCGCACGATCAGCGTGTTGATGATCTCGTCGAAGAACCACTTGCGCACGAAGAGCCCGTGCAGGCCCGCGAAGCGCCCGCGCAACGCAGCCGGCCGCGCGGGCTGGCGCACCCACAGCAGGTAGGCGATCGCGATGCCGAGCAGGCCGAGCGCGCCTCCGAGCACGAGGCCGCCGTACTCGAGCGTCGGGGAGGGCTCGATCTCCTCGAAGAGCCGCGAGTCGGCGAAGGTGGGCTCGAGGAAGGACTCGAGCGCGTGGGTGACGCCGGGGATCTGCAGGAAGCCGCCCACGATCGCCAGGACGGCCAGCACGCCCATGGCGACCTTCATGGTCCCCTCGCGCTCGGCGATGTGGTGGTCGGGGCCGGGGAAGCCGACGTCTGAGTCCTCCACCTCGCCGTTGGCAGGGTTCGTGTGGACCTCGGCGTGGTGGAGGTGGCCCTCCTCGAGCTCGCGCGCCTCCGGCACCGGGTCGCCGAGGAAGGCGCGGAAGATCATCCGGAACGTGTAGACGGCGGTCAGCAGTGAGCCGAGGTAACCCAGGATCGCCAGCACCGCGTAGAAGTCCCCGCGCGAGCCGACGTAGGTGAGGATCTCGTCCTTGGAGAAGAAGCCCGAGAACGGCGGGACCGCGGAGAGCGCGAGGCCGCCGATCACGAAGCAGCCGAAGGTGAAGGGCATCGCCCGGCGGAAGCCGCCCATGCGGTCGAGGTTCTGGGCGCCGGCCATCGCGCCGATCACCGAGCCCGCCGCCATGAAGAGCAGCGCCTTGAAGAAGGCGTGCGTCATCAGGTGGAAGAGCCCGGCGACGTACGCCCCGGCCGAGACGCCCATGATCATGTAGCCGATCTGCGACATCGTCGAGTAGGCGATCACCCGCTTGAGGTCGGTGACCACCAGGCCGATCGTCGCCGCGATCAGGAGCGTCGCGCAGCCGACGATCGCCCCGACGTTCGCGGCGGCGGGCGCCTGCTCGAACAGCGGGTGCATGCGCGCGATCAGGTAGACGCCGGCGGTGACCATGGTCGCCGCGTGGATGAGGGCGGAGACCGGCGTCGGGCCCTCCATGGCGTCGGGCAGCCAGGTGTGCAGCGGGATCTGGGCCGACTTCGCGAAGGCGCCGAACAGCAGCCCGATGCAGCCCGCCACCAGCTCGCCCTGGTTGACGCTGAACGCCTCGCCGGCGCGCTCGAACGTGGTCAGGAAGTCGAGTGACCCCGTGCCGCGGAAGATGAAGTACGTCCCGATGACCAGGCCCATGTCGCCGACCACGTTCATCACGAACGCCTTGATCCCGGCGGCGGTGGCGGTCGAGCGCCGGTACCAGAACGAGATCAGCAGGTAGGACGCAGCGCCCACGAACGCCCAGCCGACGATGATCATCATGAAGTTGCCGCCCAGGACGAGCAGCAGCATCGAGAAGACGAAGAAGTTCAGGAGGGCGAAGAACCGCGCGTAGCCGCGGTCGGACGCCATGTAGCTCACCGAGTAGAGGTGGATGAGCATCGAGACGCCGGTGACCACCAGGATCATCAGCACCGACAGCGGGTCGACCAGGAGCGAGACCTGGGCGTCGACGCCGACCGTCCGCGCGTAGTCCCAGGCGACCGCCCGGACCTGGCGCTCCTCCTCGCCGAGCGCCTGGAGGTTGACGAACGTCGCGACGGCCGAGGCGAACGCGCCGGCGATGGCGAGCGTCCCGACCCAGCCGGGAGCCTTGCCGGGCAGGAACCGCCGCAGCAGCGCGATGACGAGCGTCCCCGCGAGCGGGAACAGCAGGACCATCCAGGCCGTCGTCTTGACCGCGGTCATCCGGCCAGCTCCCGCAGCTCGTCGACGTCGACGGGCAGCCGCCGGCGGAAGATCGCGACGATCATCCCGAGCCCGACCGCGACCTCGCAGGCCGCCACCACCATCACGATGATCGCGAAGATCTGGCCGTCCTGGTTGCCGTTGGCGCGCGCGAAGGCGACGAGCGAGAGGTTGGCGGCGTTGAGCATCAGTTCGATGCAGAGCAGCACCACGAGCGGGTTGCGTCGCACGAGCACGCCGCTCGCGCCGACCGTGAAGACGATCGCCGAGACTGCCAGGTACCAGGAGATGCTCACCGGTTGGGCGGCCCCGCCGCCTCCGCGAGCGACCCGCGCTCCTTGTCGTCGGAGAGCGTCCCGCCGTCCGAGGAGCGCAGCAGGTCGGCGACCGAGACCTCGCGCGGGTCCTCGAGCCCGGAGCGCCGGCGGGCGAGGATCACCGCGCCGACCGCGGCGACGAGCAGGAGGAAGGAGGCGGCCTCGAACGCGAGCAGGAACTTCGTCAGCAGCAGCCGGCCCATCTCCGCGGGGGTCCCGAAGCCGGGAAAGAACCCGCGGCCCTCCGTGTCGATCTGGGTGAGACCGGAGCCGAGGATGGCGATCATGAACTCGACGAGCAGGATCGCGGCGAACAGGATGGAGAGCCCGCGCAGGTTGGTTCCCGACCCGGCCAGGGGCTGGCCCATCCCGCCGACGTAGGCGACGACGAACACGTAGAGCACCATCACCGCGCCCGCGTAGACGACGACCTGGGCCGCCGCGACGAACTCCGCCCGCAGCAGCAGGAACAGCGCCGCGAGCGAGAGCAGGTGGCCGACGAGCGCGAGGACCGCATAGAAGGCGTTGCGCAGCATCACGGTGCCGCACGCGCCCGCGATGACGCCGAGCGCGGCGATGAAGAAGATGACCTCTGCCATGCGCGCGGGCCATCCTAGGACCCCCGCGCCCTCGGCGCGCTACGCCCGGTCGAGATGTCGGCTAAAGCGGCTGACGAGCCAGCCGGTCGCCGCCGGCGGCGTGGCGGCCGAGCGCCACGAACTCCTCATAGCGCGTGAGGAAGCGGTCGAGCGCCGCGCTCGTCGATGTGATCGCCTCGGCATGGTCGTGGAGCTCCTCCATCCCCGCGCGCGTGAGCTCGTAGATCCGGCGGTTGGGGCCGCTCTCCGACGGCTCCCAGGCCGAGCGCACGAGACCGTCGGCCTCGAGCGCGCGCAGCGCGCGGTAGAGGCGGCCGGGATCGGTCGGGCTGAAGCCGAAGACCCGGAGCCGCTCGAGCAGGTCGTAGCCGTGCGCCGGGTGCTCGCGGAGCAGCAGCAGGATGCAGGGTCGCACGAAGTTGCGCGGCAGCGCCGGCGTGGACGGCTCAGTGTGAGTGGGCATGCCCCGCCCGCTCGTGGAGGCAGTCGGCGGCCGCCTCGGGTGAGTCGTGGCACCAGCAGTTCTCGTCGCACTCGCCGTGCGAGGCGCCCGTCAGGCCGGCGAACTCGTCGGCGAACGTGCGCTTGCCGGCGTCCT
>JALYMV010000102.1 GCA_030773575.1 Actinomycetota bacterium | reverse complement strand
CTGCCGTCGGGTGCGGCCGCCAGGGTACCGCCGGCGAAGGTCCGCCCCGCCTCCGTGCCCACCCGGTTGACGTACAGGTGGACGAGACGGTTGTCGAGGGCGCGGGCCCGCGCGGCCAGCTCGTGATCGGGCCCGTACGGGTCCATGTTCGCCGACGCGGTGACCAGGAGATCGGCGCCGGCGCGGGCGGCGGCGCGGGCCGGCTCCGGGAACTCGATGTCGAAGCAGATCAGCGGCGCGACGCGCCGCCCGGCCAGCTCGACCACGAGCAGGACGTCGCCGGCCGTGAAGACGCGCCGCTCCTCGCCGCCGAACAGGTGGACCTTGCGGTAGACCGCCGCGAGGCCGCCGTCCGCGGCGATGCAGGCCGCGCTGTTGTGCAGCGCGCCGCCGGACCCGCGCTCGACGAACCCGACGACGACCGCGGTCCCGCTCTCCGCGGCCGCTTCGGCCAGCGCGAGCAGGGGCCCGTCCTCGCGGGCCAGCGCCGAGGCGCGCGCCTGCGGCGGGTCGTAGCCGCTGAGGTAGAGCTCGGGGAAGACGGCCAGGTCGGCGTCGCGGTGTTCGCGCAGCAGCTCCCCCGCACGCCGTGCGTTCTCCTCCGGCGCACCCGGACGGGACTGGAGCTGCGCGAGCAGGGCGATCACGCGCTAGCGGCCCGCGCCGGCGTGGAACGCCATCGCCTCGAGTGCCACCCGGACGCCCATGAGGGCGGTCGCCGGCGTGCCCTCCAGCGTCGGCGCGACCTCGACGACGTCGACGCCGAGCAGCCCGCTCGCCGAGACGCCGCGCACGAGCTCGATCGCCTCGCGCGAGGTGAGTCCGCCCGGCGTCGGGCAGCACGTGCCCGGCGCGTGGGCGACGTCGAGCGAGTCGATGTCGAACGACAGGTAGATCCCGTCGTCGGCGGCGCCCGCCACCTCGAGCGCACGCTCGACCGCCCAAGCGGTTCCGCGCTCCCAGAGCTCCTCGAGCCAGATGACGGTGATCCCGCGCTCGCGGCAGTAGGCGAGCTCCGAGCGCGGGTTCATCCAGCCCGAGATGCCGACGAGCACGATGTGGGCCGGGTCGAACCCGGCGTCGACCGCCCGGGTGATCGGACAGCAGTGGTTGAGCTCTTCGCCGCCGACGTCGAGCGCGGTGTCCAGGTGGGTGTCGATCAGGATCAGCCCGGGATCGGCGACGTGGTCGCGGACCGCGCGGACCGCCGGGATGGTGATCGAGTGATCGCCCCCGAACGTCACGGGCAAGGCGTCCGCCGCCAGGATCTCACCGAGGTCCGCCTGCGCTCGCTCGAAGGTGCGGGCGGGGTTGGCCAGGGCGATCGCGCAGTCGCCGCAGTCGACCGGCCGCAGCGCCTCGCCGACGTCGAAGTCGAGCGTCGCGTTGTAGGTGAGCGACATGCACGACACCTCGCGCATCCCCCGGGGCCCGTAGTTGGCCCCCGTGCGGCTGATGTTCGTCGCGTCGAACGGGATGCCGTACACGGCCGCCCGCGCTCCGGCCTCTCGCAGCGCGTCCGCCTGCGGTCGCACGTGCGGCAGGCGCAGGAACGTGCCCTGGATGCCTCCGTGCAGTACACCGGTCCACATCGTCTGATCGACGTTCGCGCTCATGGAGTCCCTCTCGTCCTTTCCGGCCCGCCGCGGTGCGGGATGGGCGCAAGGTTACGCCGGACGGGCGGGCCGCCGGGCACCCGCGCGCCGTCAGGTCGGCTCGAGCGACAGCGCCGCCGGCGCGGACTGAAGCCTCAGCCGCTCAGATCGTGACGGCCGGGGCAGCGCGCGGCCGTCGCATGCGACCACGGCCTCGCACCCGCGCAGCGCGCTGGTCAGGACGACCGCGTCGGCGCCGAGCAGCCGGCCGAGCCCGATGGGCTCCTCGCGGACGTCGAAGCCCGTTCGGGCGAGGACGTCGGCGCGCGTGGTCCCCGGCAGGATCCGCCCGTCGAGCGGCGGGGTCGCGAGCGCGTCGCCCTCGAGGACGAGGACGTTCGCGCGGCTCGCCTCCAGCACGAGGCCGTCGAGGTCGACGAGCAGCGGCAGCTCGCCCGGGGCGGCCGTCGCCAGCGCGTCGAGCAGGCGGCGGTCGAGCCACTTGTGGGCGCCGAGCCCGCCGGGCACGCAGACCGAGCGCAGCCGGACCGGCGCGCCACGCGGCAGCGGGCCGCGCTCGACCGCGATCTCCAGCCGTCCGCCGGCCGGGCGCACGGTG
>JALYMV010000101.1 GCA_030773575.1 Actinomycetota bacterium | reverse complement strand
CCTCGGCGGCCGCCTCGCGCTCCTGCGTCGTCTGCTCCTCGGACGTCATCGCGTCTCGTCGACGACCTCGGCGTCGACGACCTCCTCCTCGGCGGAGGCGCCGTTGGCGGAGCCGTTGGCGGCGGCCCCGCCGTCGGCGTCGCCGTCGGGCGACGTGGCCGCCTGCTCGGCCTGGGCGCGCTCGTACATGGCCTCGGAGACCTTGTGGAACGCGGTCTGCAGCGCCGTCGTCCTGGAGCGGATGTCCTCCGTGTCCTCGGAGGTCAGCGAGTCGCGCAGCGCCTTCGCCGCCTCCTGGATCTCCGTCTTGGACGCCTCGTCGACGTTGTCGCCGAGGTCGGCGAGCTGCTTGTCGGCCTGGTAGGCGGCCTGCTCGCCGGCGTTGCGCGCCTCGGCCAGCTCGCGCAGGCGGCGGTCCTCCTCGGCGTGGGCCTCGGCATCGCCGACCATCCGCTTGATCTCGTCGTCGGACAGGCCGGAGCCCGCCTTGATCTCGATCTTCTGCTCCTTGCCCGTGCCGAGGTCCTTCGCGGTCACGTTCACGATGCCGTTGGCGTCGATGTCGAAGCCGACCTCGATCTGCGGGATGCCGCGCGGTGCGGGCGGGATGCCCGTGAGCTGGAACTTGCCCAGCGACTTGTTGAACGACGCCATCTCGCGCTCGCCCTGGAGGACGTGGATCTCCACGCTCGGCTGGTTGTCCTCCGCGGTGGAGAACACCTCGGACTTGCGGGTCGGGATCGTCGTGTTGCGCTCGATCAGCTTGGTCATCACGCCGCCCTTGGTCTCGATGCCGAGGGTGAGCGGGGTGACGTCGAGGAGCAGGACGTCCTTGACGTCGCCGCCGAGCACGCCGGCCTGGATGGCGGCGCCGACGGCCACGACCTCGTCGGGGTTGACGCCGCGGTGCGGCTCCTTGCCCGTGAGCTCCTTGACCTTCTCCTGGACGGCCGGCATGCGGGTCATGCCGCCGACGAGGACGACGTGGTCGATCTTGGCGGCGCCCTTGTCCTTGGCGTCGTCGATGGCCTGGCGGACCGGGCCGACGACGCGCTCGATCAGCGGGGAGGCGAGCTCGGTGAACTTCGAGCGCGTCATCCGCAGGTCCAGGTGCTTCGGGCCGGTCTGGTCGGCCGTGATGAACGGCAGGTTGATCTGCGTCTCCTGGGCGGAGGAGAGCTCGATCTTGGCCTTCTCGGCGGCCTCGTAGAGGCGCTGGAGGGCCATCTTGTCCTGGGTGAGGTCGATGCCCTGGTCGCGCTTGAACTCCGCGACGAGGTAGTCGACGACCGCCTTGTCGAAGTTGTCGCCGCCCAGGTGGTTGTCGCCCGCGGTCGACTTGACCTCGAAGACGCCGTCGCCGATCTCGAGCACGGAGACGTCGAACGTGCCGCCGCCGAGGTCGAAGACCAGGATGGTCTGGTCGGACTCCTTGTCGAGGCCGTAGGCGAGCGCCGCCGCGGTGGGCTCGTTGATGATGCGCTTGACGTCGAGGCCGGCGACCCGGCCGGCGTCCTTGGTCGCCTGGCGCTGGTCGTCGTTGAAGTACGCCGGGACGGTGATCACGGCCGCGTCGACGGACTCGCCCAGGTAGGCCTCCGCGTCCGCCTTGAGCTTCTGGAGGATCATCGCCGAGATCTCCGGCGGGGAGTACTGCTTGCCGCCCGCGTTGACGCGCGCGTCGCCGCCGGGGCCGGCGACGACCTCGTACGGGACGATCGACTCCTCCTCGCGCACCTCGGCCTCCTTGCGGCCCATGAAGCGCTTGATGGAGAAGACGGTGTTGGTCGGGTTGGTGACCGCCTGGCGCTTGGCGACCGTGCCGACGAGGCGCTCGCCCGACTGGGCGAAGGCGACGACCGAGGGGGTCGTGCGACCGCCCTCGGAGTTCTCGATCACGGTCGGCTCGCCGCCCTCCAGGACGGCCATGCACGAGTTCGTCGTGCCGAGGTCGATGCCGATGGTCTTGGCCATGGTGGGTGTCGTGCTCCTTGCGGTTCGCCGAACAAAATCTCAGTCAGGGTGACGAAGATCATAGCGGCTCTGCGACGCCGATCCGAGGGCAGCTGCGACGCAGTGGGCAGGCGGGGCACTCCGGTGCGCGGGAATGGCAGATGCGCCGCCCGTGGCGCAGGAGGTTGACGTGGAGCTCGTGCCAGCCACCGCGCGGCGTGAGGGCGAGGAAGTCGTCGTGGAGCTCCTCGAAGCCGGCGCCCGGGCGCAGCCAGCCGAGCCGGGTGGCGACCCGCGAGACGTGGGTGTCGACGGGGACGTCGGGCTTGCCGTGGGCGAACAGCAGGACGCAGGCGGCGGTCTTGCGCCCGACGCCCGGCAGGGCGGTGAGCGCCGCGCGGCCCTCGGCGACCGGGAGGGCCTCGAGGCCGTCGAGCGACAGCGGCTCGCCGATCGCGCGGAGGATCTCCTGGATGCGGGCGGACTTCTGGCGGTGCAGGCCGCCGGGCTCGATCGCCGCCTCCACTCGCTCGCGCGGCGCGTCGCGCACCGCCTCCCAGCTCGGCAGCGCGGCGCGGAGCCGCCCAAAGGCGACGTCGCGGTTGCGGTCGCTCGTCGACTGCGAGAGGACGGTGAGGATCAGCTCGTCGAGCGGGCGGTCGTGCGGCGGGGCGACGGGGGGCCCGTAGTAGGCGCGCAGCCGGTCGCGGACCGCTCGGACG
>JALYMV010000100.1 GCA_030773575.1 Actinomycetota bacterium | reverse complement strand
GCCGCTGGATGTTCGAGCAGCCGCACGAGTGGGTCCCGCTGCTCATCCTCACGCTCGTCCCCGCCGGACGCGTCTGGGGCCTCGACGGGCGCTTCGTACGTCGCGGGATCGCGCGCCTTCGCGGTTTTCCCTTCTAGCCTCCGGTACGGGCGACCGTCGTGAATCCTTTTGCGTCGCCCCGGGTCGGACGCTGCATGGCGCAGAGCAACGAGCACATCACCATCGAGGCCGGCCCCGATCGGGTGTGGGCGTATGCCGCTCGCGTCGTACCGATCGCGTCCGGCCGTCGAGGCCCACGGGGACCACTCGCATGTCACGTGGGCGGCGGAGTCGAGCCGGCCCGAGGGGGCGATGCCGGAGAGCTGCGGTCGACGTTCTCGCAGATCTACCGCGACGGCCTCGAAAGCGTGCGCTCGCGCGTGGAAGGCGGCTGACCGTCGATGCCTCGACTGGTGCCCCTCACCGCCGCGTGCCTGGCTCTGGTCACGGCCGGCTGCGGAAGCGGCGGAGCGGCGGGAACCGGCGGAGTGACGCCAAGGGGACCAGGGCCTGACGTCGAGGCGCCCGGCGTGAGCACCGACGGGTGGAAGACGGACTTCTCCCGCCGCAGCGTTCCGCTGTCGGAGTTTCGCAGCGGGGGACCGCCGCGCGACGGCATCCCTCCGATCGACGAGCCGAAGGCCGTCGACCAGGCGGACGCGGCCGAATGGCTGGCCGACCCCGAGCCGGTCCTCGTCGTCGAGGTCGCCGGCCGAGCGCGTGCGTACCCGGTCCAGATCCTGGTCTGGCACGAGATCGTCAACGACGAGCTCGGCGGGCGACCGATCGCCGCGACGTTCTGTCCGCTGTGCAATTCGTCGGTCGTCTTCGACCGGCGCCTGGACGGCCGCAAGCTGTCCTTCGGGACGACCGGCAATCTGCGCAAGTCGGATCTCGTGATGTGGGATCGCCAGACCGAGTCGTGGTGGCAGCAGTTCAGCGGCGAGGCGCTCGTGGGCGAGCTGATGGGGAAGCAGCTCGAGATCCTGCCGTCCCAGACGCTGAGCTGGGAGGACTTCCGACAGAAGTTCCCCAAGGGCGACGTGCTGTCGCGTAACACCGGCTTCGACCGCGACTACGGCCGCAACCCCTACGAGGGGTACGATCGCCCCGACGAGCAGCCGTTCCTCTTCGAGGGCGAGACCGACGACCGGCTGCCGGCCAAGGAGCGTGTCGCCGCGGTGTTCGTCGGCGACGACGCCGCGGTCGTGCCGTTCTCGCGCCTGCGCAAGCGGCCCGTGGCAGAGCTGAGCGTCGGCGGCACGCCGGCGGTCGTCCTGTTCAAAGCGGGAGTGGCGTCGGCGCTCGATGAGGCGCGCATCTCGGACTCCGCAGACGCCGGGACCAGCGCGGCCTTCGACCGCCGCGTGGAGGGCCGGACGCTGCGGTTCGAGACCCGCGGTGAGCAGATCGTCGATCGCCAGACCGGTACGACGTGGGACATCACCGGGCGAGCGGTCGAAGGGCCCCTCACAGGCCGCCGCCTGAAGCCGCTTCGCCACGACCAGCAGTTCTGGTTCGCACTGGCCGCTTTCCTGCCGGACGCGCGGATCGTCTCGGGGCCCGAGCGTTGAGGCGCGATGGCCGGCGGGACGGCGCGGACCTCGTGGCGGAGTGGCGACGACTCCGCCGTGCTGCCCTGTTCTTCGCGCTCTGCGTGACGGTCGTCGCCGTGCTCGTCGCCGTCGGTCTGTATCACTGACCGCGGCGACTTGTTCAACCGGAGAAAGGACGAGACATGACCTTCAGGCTGTGTGAGTCGAGGATGTTCGCCGACTGCCGTCCGGTCGTCCGCACCCAGTCTCCGCACATCACGAGAAGCTCCCCGGCCGGCTGCGTGCGGTGTGCGCATACGCGCTCGAGCCCACCCTGACGCCGGACGAGATGCAGGCCACGGACGTCGACGCGCTGCGGGAGGCCGGGCTGTCGGACCGCGACATCGTCGACGCCAACCAGGTCGTCGCCTAGTTCAACTACGTCAATCGCGTCGCCGACGGGCTCGGCGTGGACCTCGAGACGGAGTGGCCGGACGCCGCCAGGCAACTCGGCCGCTATGGCGGGTAAGACGACAGTGGTGATCGATCTCGAACGCCAGAGCACGGCGTTGTGGGCTGAGGACGTCGAGAAGGTCTACGTCGACGGCACGCATGCACTGCGTGGCTTCTCGCTGTACGTTCCCGCCGGCTGCTTCTTCGGATTGCTCGGCCCGAACGGCTCGGGGAAGAGCACGCTCATAGGGATGATCTCCGGGCTGGTGCGTGCACCCGCGGGTCGCATCTCCGTTTTCGGCTACGACGTGGTCGACCAGGCGCCGCACGCCCGTCTGCACGTCGGCGTCGCGCCGCAGGACGTGCATCTCGATCGATTCCTCAGCACTCGGGAGGTGCTCGAGTACCACGGCCGCTACTTCGGCATGGCGCGACTCGAGGCCGGCCGGCGCGCGGATGAGCTGCTCGACGCATTCGACCTCACCGCGAAGGCGAACGCCAAGCCCAACCGGCTGTCGGGCGGCATGCGACGCCGCGTGCTCATCGCCCGCGCGCTCGTTCACCGCCCGCGCCTGCTCATCCTCGACGAGCCGACGGCGGGCGTGGACCTCAGGCTCCGCCGCGAACTGTGGTCTTACCTGCGCTCCCTGCACCAGGAGCACGAGACCACCGTGCTGCTGACCACGCATTATCTGGAGGAGGCCGAGGAGCTGTGCGAGCGCGTCGGCTTCATCCGCGACGGCCGGCTCATCGACCAGGGCACCGTCGCGGAGCTCGTTGAGCGCCACGGCGGCGGCGGCCTCGAGGACGCCTACACGGAGGCGATGGGCTGATGGCGGTCGCCGCAGCTGCGGCGCACGAGCTTCCCACGATCCAACGCCGTGCGATGTGGGCGCTGGCCAGCCGCGAGATGCGCCGCGTGCTGAGCCTGTGGACACAGACGCTGTTGCCGCCCGTCCTCACCGGGGGCATCTTCCTGGCCGTCTTCGGCGGCGCGCTCGGCGACCGGCTACAGGTCGCCGACATCGACTACCTGCGGTTCATCCTGCCGGGCCTGCTGGTGATGACCGTTGTCGGGCAGGCCTTCGCCAACAACTCCACCAGCCTCTTTCAAGCCAAGAACGAGGGCTACGTCGAGGACGTCCTCTCAAGCCCCATGCGGCCGTGGCAGCTGCTGATCGGCTACATGGCCGGCGGGCTGCTGCGCGCGTGGCTGGCCGGGCTCATCCTCTGGCTGATGGCATGGCCGTTCGCGGGCGGCGTCGAGCATCCGGCGGTCACGCTCGCCGCCCTCGGGCTGTGCGGGCTCATCTTCGCTGTGCTCGGGGTCATCACCGGGATGTGGGCCGACACCTTCGATCAGCACTCCTTCATCGCCAACGTGCTGATCACACCGCTCGCGATGGTCGCTGGCGTCTTCTACGCGGTGGAGCGCCTGCCGCAGCCCTGGAACACGCTGACGTACTTCGACCCGATCTTCTATCTCGTTGATGCCACGCGATACGGCTACACCGGCCTACAGGAGACCCCGACTTGGGCGGGGCTGACGATGGCCGCGCTGGCCGCCGCCTGCTTGTTCTTCCTCGCCGTCACGCTCCTTCGCCGCGGCTGGCGCCTGAAGGCGTGACTCTGCCCTCGGCGCTCGTCTTCGCGCGCCGGGGCGGCTCAGCGCGTCGGGCGCTGCTCGCCGCCGCGCGCTGTCGTCTGCGGCCGTCCTGCGAGCGCCGCGCCGGCGCCGCGGTCGAGCTGCTCGCGCGTGACCGTGCCGATGACACGCCCTACGACGCGGCCATCCGAGCCGATGACGTCCTGCATGTCGAGCCCGACGAAGAGCACGCCGCGCTCGTGCCAGCGCTGCGCCGCGCGCCGTAGGACGGCTGCCTCCTGACGTCAGGAACCACACCAGGCAGACCGTCACCGCTGCGTTGCATGGGAAGCGACGGGGCCGCGACGCAACGTGTCTTGGCTCTACGGCACACTTGGCAGGTGCTCGATGCGTTGTGGTGCGGGCGGCCGTCATACGTGGCCGCGACGAGTCGAGGGGCGAAGAGCCGACGCGCATGAGCACTGAGGAGGTCGTTGCCAAGGCCAGCGCGGCGCCGGCGGCTTCCCCGGACCTCGTGCCGTTTCGCCAGGCCGTCCGCGCCTGGCTGGCCATCGCCCTCCAGACCTTCGGCGGCCCCGCCGGGCAGATCGCCGTCATGCAGCGCGCACTGGTCGACGAGAAGCGCTGGATCGGCCAGCGCCGCTTCCTGCATGCGCTGAACTACTGCATGCTGCTCCCTGGCCCCGAGGCCCAGCAGCTCGCGATCTACATCGGCTGGCTGCTGAACGGCACCCGCGGCGGCCTGGTCGCCGGCGTGCTCTTCGTCATCCCCGGCGTGCTCGCGCTGCTCGCGCTGTCGGCACTCTACGTCGGCTTCGGCGACACGACCGCCGTGACCGCGTTGTTCGCCGGCCTGGCGCCTGCCGTGCTCGCGATCGTGGTCCAGGCCGTCGTCCGCGTCGGCGGGCGCGCGCTCGCGCACCCCGTGCTCGTCGCGATCGCCCTGGGTGCCTTCCTTGCACTCGCGTTGTTCGGCATCCCGTTCCCGGTCGTCGTGGCGGCCGCGGCGCTCGTCGGCCTGGGACTCGGCCGGTACGCACCGCACACGCTCGGCGTGGCGAGCGGCGGGCATGGAGACGGCAACCGCGGCCCGGCGCCGGTGATCCCGGACGACGCGCTGCACGCCGAGCGCCCCAGCGGCAGACGCGCGCTCAAGGTGCTGACGCTCGGCCTCGTGCTGTGGTCGGCGCCGCTGCTGGCCATCGGCCTGCTGACGGGCGCGGGGAGCGTGTTCGTCGAGCAGGGGCTGTTCTTCTCGGGCACCGCGCTCGTGACGTTCGGCGGCGCGTACGCCGTCTTGGCCTTCGTCGCCCAGCGGGCCGTGGAGGTCTACGGCTGGCTGGCTCCCGGCGAGATGGTCCGAGGACTCGCGCTCGCCGAGACGACGCCCGGGCCGCTGATCATGGTCGTGCAGTTCGTCGCCTTCCTCGGGGCGTACCGCGACCCCGGCAGCCTGGACCCGTGGCTCGCTGCGACGCTCGGGGCGCTGCTGACCACCTGGGTCACGTTCGTCCCGTGCTTCGTGTTCATCTTCCTCGGTGCGCCATACGTCGAGCGCCTGCGCGGCAACCGCCGCTTGTCCGCCGCGCTGACCGGCGTCACTGCCGCGGTCGTCGGCGTGATCGCCAACCTCGCCCTGTTCTTCGCTCTACACACGCTCTTCTCACGGACCACGACGGTGACGCCCGGTCCGCTCGAGGTCGAGCTGCCCGAACTCGCGAGCGTGCGGCCGGGGTCGCTGGCCATCGCCACCGTCGCCGCGATGCTGATCTTCGGATTGCGCTGGTCGGTACTGCGGACGCTCGCGGCGTGCGCCGCGCTCGGGCTCGCGGGCGGCCTGCTGTCCGCCTCACTGAGCTGAGCCACCGGGCGGCCGCCACCGGCCGCTACCGCTTCGGACGAAGCGGCAGCCCGCGCCGGCTGACCCCGAGAGCCGTGGCTGCTGCCGTCGTAAACGCCCCGGTCATGTGCCAGTTCGGCCACGATGTGTAGACCTCGCCCGCGACGTCCTCCAGACCGCGTTTGCGGAGGTCCGTCTCGAATCCGTCGCCCCTTGCCGATGACCTCACCGCGGACGCGGCCGTCCGCCGCCCCGAGCATTCCGGAGCCAGCCCCAAACCCGGGGCCGTTTTTAGCGCACCTAAACCCATTTTTTGCGTTTGGAATTACTTGGAATTAGGCTCTCCCAATCCTACTGGGGAGCAGAGATGTCTGATGTCCGTTACGCACTCACGGTCAACGGCCAGCGCCGAGACGTCACGACCGACAGCGAGATGCCGCTGCTGTGGGTGCTGCGCGACGTCTTGGGCCTGACTGGAACGAAGTACGGCTGCGGCATCGGCAAGTGCCGTGCGTGCACCGTGCTCGTCGACGGCGACCCGACGAAGTCGTGCACCACCTCCGGGCGGTCGGCGGAGGGCAAGCGGATCCAGACGGTCGAGGGGCTGTCTCCCGACTTGAGCCACCGGCTGCAGCAGGCGTGGCTCGCCGAGCAGGTGCCGCAGTGCGGCTACTGTCAGTCGGGGATGCTCATGGCCGCTGCGGCCCTGCTCGCCGACAACCCGCGGCCCTCGGACGCCGACATCGACGACGAGATCAAGAACATCTGCGCCTGCGGCACCTACCAGCGCATTCGGCGGGGCATCAAGCGCGCGGCGGGGCTGCCGTCGTGAGCGCGGACGCGGCGGCTCCGCAGGGCGGCCTCGACCGCCGGCAGTTCCTCGTCGCGGGCGCGAGCGTGCTCGGCGGGCTGCTCATCGGCTTCGACGTCCTGGCGCGTCCCGCCGCCGCCGAGGCGGCGGGTGCCGGCGGGCGGGTGACCGTCTACATCCACGTGGGATCGGATGAGGTGGTGACGATCGTCTGCCCGAACTCCGAGATGGGGCAGGGGACGAGCACGGCGCTGCCGCTGATCGTCGCCGAGGAGCTCATGGTCGACTGGCAGCAGGTCCGCATGGAGCTCGCCGGCGCGGACGTGCGCTTCGCCTTCCCGGGCACGACGCGCCAGCTGACCGCCGGGAGTACGGCCGTCCGCCGCTACCACGGCGCGCTGCGGACGGCTGGCGCGGCCGCGCGCGAGATGCTCATCACGGCCGCTGCGGAGCGCTTCGGCGTCGACCGCACACGCTGCGTGGCCGAGCACGGCACCGTGCGCGACACGGTCTCGGGCCAGGTCGCGACCTACGGCGAGCTCGCCGCAGCCGCGGCGGCGGTCACGCCTCCGTCGAACCCGCCGCTGACTCCCAAGGACCGCCTGCGGCTGATCGGGCGTCCGCTGCCCCGGCTCGACCTGCCGGCCAAGGTCGACGGATCGGCGCGCTACGGCATCGACGTCCGCCTGCCGGACATGCTCTACGCGGGCGTCCAGCAGGCCCCGCGGGTCGGGCAGACGCTCAAGAGCTTCGGCTCCCCGCCGGGCGGGATGACGGCCCATCGCGTCCCGGGCGGCGTCGCCGTGGTCACCTCCACCACCACCTGGCAGGCGATCCGGGCGGCGGCGGCGCTCAAGACGACGTGGACCGACGCGCCGTACACCGCTTCGCTGGACAGCGCGGACATGCACGCCCGCGCCAACGCCCTGCTGCGCTCGGGGGAGGGAGCGCGCGTGGCGCGATCGACCGGCGACGCGCCCGGGGCCGTGGCCGGCGCGGCGACGAAGCTGAGCGCGACCTACGACGTCCCCTACCTGGCCCACGCGACGCTCGAGCCGATGAACGCGACCGCCGTCGTGCGCGACGACTCGTGCGAGATCTGGGCGCCCACCCAGGGACAGACGGCGGCGGTCGCGACCGCGGCCGCGATCACCGGGCTGCCCACCTCGAAGATCACGCTGCACACCACGTTCCTCGGCGGCGGCCTCGGGCGCCGCATCGAGACGGACTTCGTCGCGCAGGCGGTGACCGTCGCGCTGGCGCACAAGGGCAAGCCGGTGAAGCTCGTCTGGAGCCGGGAGCAGGACTTCACGCACGACTTCTACCGGCCGAGCGCGCAGTGCCGGCTCGATGCCGGGCTCGACGCGAGCGGCGCGCTGAAGGCGCTCGACATCCGGACCGTTTCGCCGTCGATCTTCTATCAGCGCAACCCGAAGCTGCTCGACGACCCCGCATGGTTCGACCGCATCGCGGTCGAGGGCCTGGCCGACATGCCGTACGGCCTCGAGCACCTGCGCGTCGAGTGGGTCCGCGATCCGGCCGAGGTCCCGGTCGGCTTCTGGCGCTCGGTGGGCCACTCGCACAACGCGTTCTTCCTCGAGAGCTTCCTCGACGAGGTGGCCGCGAAGACGGGCCGCGACCCGTTCGCCGTGCGCCGGGACCTGCTGTCCGGTAGGCCGCGCCACGTCGCGGTCCTGGATGCGCTCGAGCGCCACAGCGGCTGGGCGACGGCGGCGCCCGCCGGCCACGCGCGTGGCATGGCGTTCTCGGAGTGCTTCGGCAGCCTCTCCGGGCAGGTCGCCGAGGTTTCCGGCACGCCATCGGACCCGGTCGTCCACCGCATCACGATCGTGGTCGACTGCGGCACGACGATCAACCCCGACATCGCCCGCGCTCAACTCGAGGGCGGCGTGATGCACGGGCTGTCGGCCGCGCTGGACGGCGCGATGCCCTTCCAGGACGGCGAGCCGCGCAAGCGCAACTTCGACAGCTACGGGATGCTGCGGATGGAGGACGCGCCGGCGGTCGACGTGCATCTCATCGAGAGCGGCGGGCCGCTCGGTGGGCTCGGCGAGGTCGGCGTCCCGTGCGTCGGACCCGCGCTGACCAACGCCTTCGCGCGGCTCGGCGGCACGCGCGTACGGACCTTGCCCCTCGAGGAAGCGGATGACTGAGCCCGGCGGACCGGACGCCGGGCGTTCCCGTCAGCGGACCTCGAGCGTGGCGACCATGCCTGCCTCCTCGTGGCCGCCGACGGGGCAGAAGAGCACGTATCGCCACGGCCCGACCTCCGCCTCGACGCGCGAGGTGGCGCCCGTTCCGACGGTCTCGCCGGTCTCGTCGAGCTCGCCGCCGCGGATCCCGATGGCGAGCGGGATGTCCGACGGGTTGGCCATCTCGAGCGCCACGTGGCCGGTTCGGTGGCGTCCCACTGACCGGGGAAACGTAGGGCGGACGTAGCCTCCGCTTTGTCCTGACACGACGAAGCATTGAAGGTACGCCCGCAATGGCGAAGATAGTCCCGAGCGAGCGGCTGCGCCGTGAGCTCGATGAGGTGTTGGCCGGCGTCGGCGAGCACGACGATCTGGTCGAGGCGGTCGCGCGCCTGGGCGCGCGGCTGATCATGCAGCAGGCGCTGGAGGACGAGGTGACGGAGTTCCTCGGCCGCGAGGGCTACGTGCGCGCTGGCTCGCGTGTGAAGCGCGATGCGGGTGTTGACGAGCACCCGCCGGAGCAGGGTCGATTGTTCTGATCTGCAGCAAGTCCGCCTAGTTTCCACGATCAGCGGCCGTACGGCGATTACTGCTGATTTCGGTCTCATTGGGCACTCGTGCCCAATGAGCGGCCCACCTTCGAGCTGTTCCGCCCGCTTGTTCGGCCCGCCCGGGTTCTGCAGCAACGCGTGCTTCGTCGATGTCGCTTGCAGGCCTCGAAGCGGTAACGGCGATGACTCGGCTCCGTTCTTCCGGGTCTCGGGTGGCTCGAGTCGCCGCCGCCCTAACCGTTCGCTTTGCGCGTGGCACAATGGACGCTCAGTGCGTCGCACCGTTCTGATCGTCGTCACCGCCGGCGCGGTGACGATTGCCGTAACAGGCGCCGTGGTCGCGGTGATCTGGCACGTGTCGTGGGGCGACGGCATCGGCGCCGTCTGCTTCGTCGGCGCGTTGGTGTGGCTCGTCGTCGCGATGGTCGTTTTCATCCGGTGGCTGGTCGTCGCGATGGTCGTTTTCATCCGGTGGCTTGTCGCGGGCCGAGCACCGCTCGCGCTGCGCGCGGGTGCGGCCACTGCATCTGCCGGGCTCCTCTTCGCGAGTGTCTGGTTCGAGGTGCGGTTCGCCGCCTACGACGGCTGTACTTCGAGTACGGGGGACCAACCAGTGCTCACGGTGCCGGTGAGCCTCGTGACCCAGGAGCCGGCATGGGAAAACGACGGGCTCGTCGACCCTCTGATCTGCCCATCACTACGAGGCCGCGACTATGACCTCGTCGGCTTCGCCGACGTGCCCTGACGTCGCGCAGTAGCGGGTTTGGCGGCGACCGAAATCCCCCACCTCGCTAGGGCGTAGCGCGGGCGCGCTTCTGTCGGGGGTCCCGCTCACGGTCGTGGTGCTTGACGCCATGAACCGGAGGAGGACCCGCGGGGGATGCTCACAGACGAGGATGACGTGGAGATCCACGCGCTGAACGCGCGCGGC
>JALYMV010000099.1 GCA_030773575.1 Actinomycetota bacterium | reverse complement strand
CCGTGAGCGCGAGCCCGTCCGCGGACGCGCTGCTCGGCGCCGGCTCGTCGACGCGGCCGAAGGCGACGCCGTTCTCGTCGGCCACGAGCGGCGGCAGCGCCCGCACGACCTGGGCGAGCCGGCCGCGGCAGCGGGCCTCCGGGCCGCGGAGGGCGTTGTAGTGCCGGCTGCCGGGCTCCAGCCCCCACACGACGCGCGTCCCCGTCAGGCGGCCGCCCGAGCGCTCGAGGAAGACCACGCCCGCGGGCCCGCCCGGCTGGTAGGGGATCAGCTCGAACCCGGCGCGCTGCACGGCCGGAGCGCTGTCGCCGCCGGCGATCAGGACCGCGAGCAGGAACGCGGTCGCCGCCGCGACGACGAAGGCCTGCACGAGGCGGATGGGACGGGTGCGCACGTCTGGGATGATCGCGCCCATGAGCATGACCGGCGCCGAGGTCGTCGTCGCGCGGCTCGAGGCGGCCGGTGTGGAGGTCTGCTTTGGACTGCCCGGCGTCCACAACCTCGCCCTGTGGGAGGCGTTGCGGCGGTCGCCGATCCGTCTCGTCGGCGTCCGCCACGAGCAGGCCGCCGCCTACGCGGCCGACGGCTACGCGCGGGCGACGGGGCGGCTCGGCGTCGCGCTGGTCACCACGGGCCCCGGCGCCGCCAACACGCTGGCCGCGGTGGGCGAGGCGTTCGCGTCGCGCTCGGCGGTGCTGGTGATAGCGACCGATATCCCGACGACCCTCCGCCGCCCCGGCGTCTGGCGCGGGGTGCTGCACGAGACGACCGACCAGGCGGCGATGTTCGCGCCCGTGACCCGGGCGACGCACGTCTGCGGCGAGGTCGGCGCCACGGTCGCGGACGCGGTCGACGACGCCCTGACGCTCGACGGCCCGGTCTACCTCGGGGTCCCGACCGACTTGCTGGGCGCCCCCGCGGAGCCGTCGGGGAGGGACATGACCGAGCGCTCCATCAAGCTCAACCGGCTCACCCTGTGCGCCGCCGACCGTCCGCTCCTGTGGGTCGGCGCCGGGGCCCGCGACCGCCGTGCCGAGGTGGTCGCGCTCGCGGAGGCGCTCGCCGCGCCGGTCATCGAGACCTTCGGTGGGCGCGGCGTCATGCCGCTCGGCCACCCCTGCCGCGTCGGGTTCCCTCCTCATGTCGAGCCCGTCGGCCGGCTGTGGGACGAGGCCGACCTCGTCGTCGCGATCGGCGATCCCCTCGACGGCATCGCGACCCAGAACTTCGCCCAGCCCCAGCCGCCGCGCCTCGTGACCGCGGGCGTGCCGACGCCGAACTACACCGTCGACCGGGCGGTGTCCGACGTCGACAACCTCGCCACGGATCGAACGCAGCGCGACCTCGCGCCGGTCGCCGAGCGCCTGCGCCGGGTGCGCGCCGAGGCCTGCGCCGGGCTCGACGCGCGCGCCCTGCGCTTCCTCGACGCCTTCGCCCACGCGGTGCCCGCCGACGCCGTCGTGGCGTGCGACATGTGCATCCCGGGCTACTGGATCGCCGGCTTTCACCCGTTCGCACAGCCGCGCCGGCTCCAGTACCCCATGGGTTGGGGAACGCTCGGCTTCGCCTTCCCGGCCTCGCTCGGCGCCGCCGTGGCCGGCGCGGGGCCGGTCATCTCGGTCTCGGGCGACGGCGGGTTCCTCTACGCACCCGGGGAGCTGGCGACCGTCGCCCAGGAGGCGATCGGGCTCACCGCGGTGATCGTCGACGACGGCGGGTACGGGATGCTGCGCTACGACCAGGATGTCGCCGGGACGGCGCGCCACGGCGTCGACCTGCGGACCCCCGACTTCGAGGCGCTGGCCGGCGCGTTCGGGATCCGGTCGGAGACGGTCGAGGGACTCGAGGACGACTTCGGCGAGGCGCTCGCCCGCCACGTCGCCGACCCGGAGCCCTCCCTCCTGGTCGCTCGCGCGGAGGCGCTCGTCCCGCCGCCGACGTCGTCGCCCAACTGGTACCGGCGGAGGCGGGGCTAGGGATCGAGACGGAACTTCGGGTCGCCCGCCACGCGCGCGACGTCCATCTGCGCCTTCTGCAGGCGGCCCGCGTAGTCCCAGTTCATCGACTGCCAGCGGGTGAACTGGTCGAGCACCCAGATCCCCGACTGGCGGGAGCCGTTGCCCGACTTGCCGTTGCCGCCGAACGGGAGATGGGCCTCGGCGCCGCTCGTCGAGTTGTTGATCGACACCATTCCGGCGCTCGTGCGCTCGCGGAAGCGCAGGGCGTGGGTGGGGGACGTCGTGTAGATCGAGGCCGAGAGCCCGTAGCCGTGGCCGTTGGCGAGCTCGACCGCCTCGTCGAAGTGCCAGAAGCGCGCGACGCCGATGATCGGCCCGAAGGTCTCCTGGGCGTAGAGGCGGTCCTCGCGGCGCACGCCGGCCACGATCGCGGGGTGGTAGTAGAGGCCGGGCTCGGGGTCGCCGACGAAGCCCTCGCGCGGCGCGGTTGAGCCGATGCGCCCGGTGGCGGTCGAGCCGAGGACCTCGTGGTGGTCCTCGATGAGGCCGAGCCAGCCCTCGAAGCGCTCGGCGAAGCGCTCCCCGAGCATGGGCCCGTAGAGGACGTCCTGGGTCGGGTCGCCGATCGGCGCGGCGCGCACCCTGGCGTCCAGGCGGCGGAGGAACTCGTCGTGGACCGCGTCGTGGACGATCGCCGTCCCCAGCGACGTGCACCGCTGGCCCGCGGTGCCGAAGCCGGAGAACAGCGCGCCCTCCACCGCGAGATCGAGGTCGGCGTCGTCCATGACCACGAGCGGGTTCTTGCCGCCGAGCTCGAGGCAGGGGGACTGCAGGTGGCGACCGCAGAGGGCGCCGATCTCCGCCCCGACGGCGGTCGAGCCGGTGAAGCCGACCTTGTCGACGAGCCCCGCCTCGAGCGCGCGCTCGAGGCCCTTGAAGGTGGCGGGGCCCTCGGCCTGCACCACGTTGAGCACGCCGTCGGGCAGCCCGCCGGCGATGAAGAGCCGGGCGAGCGCGTCGCCGAGCGCCGGCGAGTACTCCGCGGGCTTCCAGACCACCGCGTTGCCGCACAGCAGCGCCGGGACGAGGTACCACGAGGGGACCGCCACGGGGAAGTTGCCCGCGGTGACGATCGCCGCCACCCCGACCGGCACGCGGAAGGTGAAGAGCTGCTTGTCGGGCATCTCGCTCGGGACGGTCTGGCCGTAGAGGCGCCGCCCCTCGCCCACGAAGAAGTCACAGGTGTCGACGATCTCCTGGACCTCGCCGCGCGCCTCGGCGATCGGCTTGCCGACCTCGCGGGTGACGAGCCCGGAGAGCGCCTCCGCGTTGTCCTCGACGAGCCGGCCGATCGCGGCGATGACCCGGCCGCGGACCGGCGCGGGCGTCCGGGCCCAGTCCGGCTGCGCGTCGCGGGCGGCGCGGCACGCGTCGACGAAGGTCTGCGCGTCGCCGAGCGCGACGTCGGCAACGACCTCCTCCGTGTCGGCCGGATTGGTCGAGGGAAGGCTGCCGCCCGGCGCGTCCTCGCGCGGCCGGCCGCCGACGATGGAGGCGACGGAGCGGGGCGTCATGGCGCCACCGTAGCCGAGCCGCCTAAGCGGCGGCGCGGCGGGGGCGGCGGCGCCCGGCGCGGCGCTTGGCCTCCGCGGAGGCGGCG
>JALYMV010000098.1 GCA_030773575.1 Actinomycetota bacterium | reverse complement strand
GCTGGCTGCTCGAGCGCCACCACTACCGCACGCCCGCCCAAGCCCGCGAGCACCTGCTCCATCAGGCCGCCGTGACATGATCGCCGCGTTCACCACAGACGTGTCCGGTGAACCGGGGCCGGCACAGGGGCATCGCACCCGAAGCCGGCCTGCAGGTCGAACGAGTTTCGCCAGTTGTTGACACCCGGATCGGAGGACCGGCGAAAGAAGGCATCACCGAACGGCTTGAAGATCGGCCCCGGTGCGCCCGTCGGTAGCACGGCAGCTTCCTTCTCCCACGTGGCGTCGCAGACATGGTTCTGGAGGTCACCGGTGCTGATCGCTGAGCCGAGTCGCGCACGGTGCACCGTCCGGATTGGTCCATCGGTCGGAGCCATCGGGGCCTCGCGATGAAGCAGGACGGCAATCGCCACCGCGAAGTTCTGGGTGAGCAAGCGCGGCGGACTGTCGTTGAAGCGCTGAAGTAGCTGCAAGCCGCGCCGGAAGACGTCGGGGTCGCTGCCATCGAGGCCGATCGAGCTCATCACACCAGAGGTACCGCCGCCGTAAGCCTATGGGCCCCGCGAACGTCACGCCGGGAACGCACGCGGCGCGGGTCCTGCGGTACGCGGGGACGCTCCGTCGGTGGCTCAGCCGATTAAGAGCGAGCGCCGACGGCGCTTGCACTCTCCAGTCCGGCGGCGGCAAGCCGAGCCCGTCGGGAGGCAAAGGCCTCCTCGACATCGACGAGCCCCCTAATCCAGGCCTGATACTCGGACCAAGGCGCGGCGCACATCCGTGCCTCGTCCAGCCCACCAGCGGGATCCAGCGGTGGCAGGTCAGAGATGGCCTCCTCGACCGTAAGCGGCGGCTGCGCGAAGAGCGACGGCTGGGCGCTGACCTTGCTGAACCTCGGCGGAGGTGGCGTCCATTCACGGCCGTTCGCCATTCCGACGAACAAGACTCGTGTGCGTCGTTGTGGCACGCCATGCTCCTCGGCCCGCAGAAGGCACATATGCGGCGTGAGCCCCAGCGCGCGCATTTCGTCCTCAATCCGCGACGGCAGGGTGCGCTTTGCCGAGGAAAGGATCCCCTGCACGTTCTCGATGATTAGCACCCGAGGGCGCACGATCTCAGCGATGCGGAATGGGACCCAGAGGAGCGACGCGCGGTCGTCCGTATGGTCGCGGCCGCCTGCCGTCGAGAAGCTCTGGCACGGGGGCCCCGCAGCGAGCACGTCGAGTTCGCCTCCGGCTCGGGCGAGGATCTCCTTGGCGACGCGCCGCAACCGGGTCGGATCCGAGAGATCCTCCACCTTCGCGACGTCCCTGCCGTGAGCCGCGCTGAGTGTCGCGCACGCGTGCGGCGATCGATCGTTGGCATACACGACATCCATCCCCGCCATCTCCAGGCCAAGCGAGAGCCCGCCGGCGCCTGCGAAGAGGTCGGCCACCGTGCCCACCGGGAGGGTGCGGCCGACTGCGTAGCCGAGGAGCGGAGGCACCGCGTTGCCGATCTGCTCGTACTGCGCGCGCCGTGGGCCGCTGAAGCGCACACGGTCCGGAAACGACTGCAGCCGAGCCCCCTCCCTGAGCGAGATGAGTCGGAGCTGCGAAGGATGCAGGAAACAGCCGTTACCGATGCGCGAGAAGTAAGTGTTGATCGTGTAGCTCGGTGCGTCGTTCCGCAGCCGGCCGTAGTACGTCGTGTGGACGATGCCCTTTTTGCTGCGACGCTTGATCTGGTTGACCCGATCGGAGAGCCCGGAGGGGATATGCCGCCAGTTTCCGCCCGGCGGGATGTCGCGAATCATCCGGAGCTCAAGGTCGCTGAGCCGCGGCGAAATGTGGTCGTACAGGGGTTGGTGCATCGCTGTTTGAGTAGCTGCTAACGCCGCAGCGCGCGCTCGAGGCGCTCCCGATCGCCGGGGCGCAGACCGTACGCGTCGAACCAGACCTCATCGAGTTCGCGGTCAGCTGCCTCATTCGCCGGATCCGCCAAGAGCCGATCGACGAGCTGGCAGACCCGCTCCACGAGCTTTGGATTAGGCGTCGGGAGCGGCAGCGCGTCCAGCTCGTAGTTTCCAACGTGGTTCGTCGAGCTGGTGAGCCGAAAACGCCACTCGAGAACAGTCGAGTTCAACGCGCCCGTGAGGTACTTCGAGAGCGCCGTGACGTCGCCAGCTTGGACGACGAGGTAGTTGCAGGAGTTCGCAACGACACAGCGGGGCTCGATCATCGCGAACGAAAGACGGCGCGGCTTCTTCAGGTAGCTGCACTGGCGACCCACGACTCGGATCCGTTCGAAGTGCGCCAGCTTTCGCGCGGAAACCCGCGAGTCCAGAAAGACGGGGACCACCCACCGCGGCTTATCCGACGCGAGGCTGCTCGTGAAGCGCTCGACTTGATCGCCTCGGACGAGCGGCACGCGGGTCGGTGACGCGCTGATGAAGTCGCGATCCAGTGTGAGATCAAGCTCGCCGCGCAGGTTCTCGACCCAGTCGTGGTCGTGGATGCTTGGATTCTCATGCAGCAACGCGAGGATGTCCCAATCCTCGGGTTCACAATTGGGCACGCGTAGTTCACCTGGGTCTACTGCGTGAAGCAGCCTGGGCGACACGGAGCTCGATCGCGTCGACTGCAAGGCCGCCGGCGAGTCGATACCCGTACGGAGCCGGATCGGAATGTCGCTACTCCGTCCCTTGTCAACCACGAGAAGACAGGTCGGCTGGTTCACATCTGCGAAGAGCCGCGCATCCTCAGGTATGAGGTCGAGTTCCTGCACCGTGTGATCGGTCAGGAGGTGGCGCCGGACCCCCTTTGATCGGTGGTCCGCGAGAAAGGTGCTCGGAACGATGCACGCCAGTCGGCCGCCTTCGCGCAGCAGGGACAGCGCGCGCTCGACGAAGAATCGCGGCAGATCTGGCACGCCGCCATGCGCGTAGCGGAAATCCGGATGCGCACGGAGGCGCTCCGAGAGCTCCTGCGCGGCATCCCTCGCCTGAGCGAGTCCAGCCTTTCGGAACTCCGCAGCCTCGTCCGAGTCCCCTGGACGCGCCGGCAGGCTGCTGTGGTTCACCTTCAACTGCACGTACGGCGGGTTCATCAGGACAACGTCAAAACCGCCGAACTCAATCTGTCCGGGGAACCAGTCGCTCCAGCGTGATCCGGGAGCTGCTCCATGTACCGAAGCGAGCAGGCTGTCGCCCTTCACGAAGTGGCCGCGCGTCGACAGGCCGCCGTCCATGACGTCGCCCGCGAGGAACGCGACCACGGCCGCGCTGAGATCGCACAACGATCCGTCGAGGTCGACGCCGTAGAGGCGCTCGGCGGCATCGTCGACCCCCAACTCCGCGAATCGGAGGTATGCCTCCACGAGGAACGCGCCAGCGCCGACAGCCGGATCGAGCACCGTGGCCGTCTGCTCGTTGATCGCCACGGCGGCGAGGTGCCGCGCGACGAATTCCGGTGTGAAGAAGCAGCCCGACTGCTTCGCACGCCACACGTGCCATACCCGCTCTGGCGGTGCCGTACGGTCCCGGAATATCCATGACGTCGTGAGACCGAACTCGTATGTCCGACCAGTGAGACGGGCCAGTTCGTCGTCGGGCACCTGTTCGAGCGCACCCGCAGCCGCGCTGAGGCGCGGCAAGGATTCGGCGATTGGCACGCGCCATGACTCGGCGAGGTCCGGCAACTCGTCCTGGTGGCTCGCGATTAGCTCGCTGAGGGAGTCGTCCACCCACCCGATAGCGCCGCGCCGTGTTGCCATCTCGGCGATGCAAGCCCACACAGCCAGTCGGGCGGCCGCGCGCGACAGGTGGATCGATGGAACCGCCGTCTGATGGCGCGCGCTCAGGAGATCATCCACTGGACCGTCCGCAGGCACGAGGGCCCACAGTGGCTCTGCGCACGCGAGGTCGGCGGCGGCGGCGCGGTGAAGCTGATGAGCGATGCTCTGGCGCGAACGTTCGCGAGAACGCCAGTCCGCCGGAGCCGCTTGACTTACGAAGTCGACTGCGGCGGGCACGGCGGAAGGGTATGAGTGCGCTCGGACGCCGTTAGTCGCGGAGAAGAGCACACCTTGCCGTTGGTTCGGCCTCATCCTGGTCCGAGGGGGCGACGGCATCTGTCTCGCCCCCCCGCGACGGGTCCACGTGCCACACGCTCGACGACCGCGCCGCCGCGAGCGCAAGGTTGGATGCAGTAGTCCTCGAAACCCCGAGAGTCCAAGCGCGCGCCGCGCGCCCTGGCGGGTGCTGCGGCCGTCGCGGTACCACAGCCGGTACCACGTTCCCTCGCGCCCGAGCGCACGGCCGCCGTAATCGAGCTCTACTTCAGCATCAGCGGCTGCGCGCGCCGCTTCGCGCACCCGACCGAGCTCGTCCTTCCGAGCTCGTATAGCTTACGTAGCGTCCTCGAGCCGGGAAGGCCAGAGCGCCACGGCCGCGTCGAGGATCAGCCGAAGGTCGCCGCCTCGAGCGGGCGGATCCGCCGGAAATCCCCGTATCCTTCGAGGAGTTCAGCTACGGGAGCGACGGGACTCGAACCCGCGACCTCCGGCGTGACAGGCCGCGCCGACGAGGGCGACGGGAGGCAACGCTGACGGCGAAGTCGCCGCAACCTCGGCGAAAAGCAGGGTCCTTCTGTAGCCGCCAGCGCCAAACGTCAGGAGGCCGAGCTCGGGCGTTTGGGCCACAAGTGGGCCAGACGAACCGCGAGCTGCGAAGGCGGGGGGCCCACATCGCCGGGTGCACCGGCGCGAGATGGCGAGGTGTTTCGCGGTCCTCGCGCCAAGCAGCAGCGGGGCATCGATCGCCGTCGCCCACTCCCGCTGGAGCGCGACCCTGGGCGTCCGCGCCCGCTCGTAGCGTCTTTCCGTGTCCAAGAAGTACCGCGACGTGCGGACTGCGCTCCTCGAGGCCGGCTGGCAGGTGCTCCGCCAGCGCGGCTCGCACGAGGTCTGGGGCAGGCCGGGTGAGAGCACCCGCATCGTCGTGGCCGGCAGGGACAGTCAGAACGTGCCCGTGGGCACGCTCTCTAGCATCCGACGGGCCAGCGGCTTGGAGGGTCTGCGATGAGCGAGTACGTGGTCGTCTACGAACGCGCTGAGGACGGCGGGTGGGGCGCCTACCTGCCGGACCTCCCGGGCGTCGTCGCGCTCGGCGACACGCGCCAGGAGGCGTCCGAACGCATTCGCGAGGCGGTCGCGTTGTACGTCGAGGAGCTGGCGAATCTCGGACAGTCGCTGCCTGAGCCGTTCGCCGCGACCGACACGCTCCGGACGCCCTGACAGGGCGCCGCTCGCCGCGATCGCGGTCGGAAGACGCGGATGTGCAGGTCCCGCAACGAGCTGAAGACGCCCGCGCCTGATGCTCCTCGCGCAGAGCGACAGTCGCTGCCCGCGCGCAGCATGTCTCGTCACGCGCCACCTGACCCTCGCGCTCCATGGGTGGGTTCGACTGCTCCCTGATCTCATGCCGGGGTGACGAGGACGGGCGTGCCGGGCGCCGGGTAGCCGAGGCGAGCGGCGGCGCTCCCGCCGCGCAGGAAGAGCTCGAGGAAGCGTCGCTCGCC
>JALYMV010000097.1 GCA_030773575.1 Actinomycetota bacterium | reverse complement strand
CGCTCGGGCTCCCAGACGGGCGGCGGCCCGGCCGCCGCGGCGGCGGGACCCGCCCCGGGCTCGGCGTCGAGCAGCAGCAGCGCGAGCGCGACCGCCGACATGCCGTCGACCATCGCGTGGTGGACCTTCATGAGGATCCCCGCCGTCCCGTCGTCGAGCCGCTCCGCGACGTGCAGGCTCCACAGCGGCCGGTCGCGCGGCAGCGCCCGGGAGAGCTCGATGTCGGCCAGCTCGTCGAAGCGCCGGGCCGGCAGGGCCGGCCGCGGGTCGGCGAGGCGGTGGACGTGCTCCTCGATCGTGAAGTCCTCGTCGTCGACCCAGACCGGCTCCGCTAGGCCGCCCGGCGTCGGCGCGAGCCGCTGGCGGAAGCGCGGGGCGATCTCGAGCCGCGCGGCGATCTGGCGGCGCACGCGTGCCAGCGTGACCGGCGGCCCGTCGTCGGGGAGGCGGAAGCGCCCGCGCCACGCGACGTGCATGTGGGCGTCCGGCGTCTCCATGCGCAGGAAGGAGGTGTCGAGGGGCGTCAGCCTGGCGAGCGGCACGGTCCGATGGTCGTTCCCGAATAGGGCCGATGTCACCGACCGATTGGCCGCATCTTCACTAGACTCGCTCGCCCGCATGTCGACGCAGGCCCCCGCCAAGAAGATCCGCGTCGTCGTCGCCAAGCCCGGCCTCGACGGCCACGACCGCGGCGCGAAGATCATCGCCCGCGCGCTGCGCGACGCCGGGATGGAGGTCATCTACACGGGGCTGCACCAGACGCCCGAGCAGGTCGTGGAGACGGTGCTCCAGGAGGACGCCGACGCCGTCGGCCTTTCCATCCTCTCCGGCGCCCACATGACGCTCGTGCCGCGCATCGTCGAGCTCCTGCGAGCGCAGGAGGCCGGCGACGTCGTCGTGACGGTCGGCGGCACGATCCCCGCGCAGGACATCCCCGAGCTCAAGGAGCTGGGCGTCGCGGAGGTCTTCACCCCGGGGGCCTCCACGCAGGAGATCATCGACTTCATCCGCGGCGCCGTAACCCCTTAGGCGTCGTCCGCGGCCGAGCGGCGGCAATGTCAGATTGACTCGTCAGTCAACGCGGTACGATGCGAACGTTCGTTCCGCCTTAGAGGAGGCACTGAGCCCGTGAAGATCTGCGTCCTGGTCAAAGAGGTCCCGGATGCCGCCGTGGAGAAGCGCATCAACCCGTCGACGGGGCGCATGGACCGCAGCGGAGAGAAGAACCTCAACCCATTCGACACGCACGCCATCGAGGCGGCCATGCAGCTCAAGGAGGGTGGGCAGCTCGGCGTCGACGAGGTCGTCGCCGTGACGATGGGCCCCGACTCCGCCATGCGCGCGCTGCACAAGGCGGTCTCCCTCGGCGCCGACCGCTCCCTGCACCTCTCCGACGAGGCGCTCGCCGGCTCCGACGTCAACGGCACGGGCTACGCGCTCGCGCAGGCGCTCGCCTCCGAGCAGCCCGACCTCGTCCTGCTCGGCCAGCAGTCCGACGACGGCGAGTGCTACACGATCGGCGCGGTGGTGGCCGACCACCTGCAGGCCCCGTCGCTCACCCAGGTCATCAAGATCGACGTGGAGGACGGCAAGCTGCGCTGCGAGCGCCAAGCCGAGTACGGCTACGACACGGTGCTCGTCGAGCTGCCGGCCGTCATCTCGGTCGGCGACGCGATCAACGAGCCGCGCTACCCCTCGCTCAAGGCGATCATGGGCGCCAAGAAGAAGCCGCTCGAGAAGGTCGGCGCCGCCGACGTCGGCATCGCCCCCGACCGCGTCGGCTACGACAACGCCCGCGCGCGCTGCGGCAACTTCCACGCCCCGCCCGCCAAGCAGGCCGGCCAGATCATCGAGGACGAGGACACGAACGAGACGGTCGAGAAGATCGTCGCCTGGCTCGACGAGAGGAAGCTGATCTAGCGTGACTGACATCCTGGTCTACGCCCTGCACTACGAGGGCCAGTTCAACAAGAACTCGCTGGGCGCCGTGACCGAGGCCGCCCGGCTCGCGAGCCAGATCGGCGGCGAGGCGCACGCGCTCGTGCTCGGCTCCTCCGCCGAGCTCACCGACGACCTCTGCGGCCAGCTCGGCTCCTACGGCGCGGCGAAGGTCTATCGCGCGGAGGGCCCCGAGGGCCTCGCGCAGCCCGTCGTCGACGCGATGGCGAAGGTCATCACCGACAACGGCCACGGCTACGCGCTCTTCGGCGGCGGCCTGCTCGGCTTCGAGATCGGTGCCGGCCTCGTCGCCCGCCTCGACGCCGGCGTGACCATGGAGGTCACCAACGTCCGCGCCGAGGGCGGCAAGCTCATCGCCGAGCGCCCGATCATCCAGGACTCGAGCATCTCCGACGTCGAGTACAGCTCGCAGGTCGGCGTGATCATCGGCCGCCTCAACGCGTTCGAGGCCGACGCCGCCTTCGGCGCCGGCGCGGCGCCGGTCGAGGACGTGCAGTACGAGCTCTCGCCCTTCTCGCAGAAGGCGACGATGGTCTCCCGCGGCGAGCAGCGCGGCGCCAACGTCAACATCGAGGACGCCGACATCCTCATCGCCGGCGGCCGCGGCCTCGGCAAGGCCGAGGGCTTCGAGGCGCTCGAGGAGCTCGCCGGCACGCTCGGCGGCGCGGTCGCGGCCACCCGCGCGGTGGTCGACGCCGGCTGGTACTCCTACTCCGCCCAGATCGGCCAGACGGGCAAGACCGTCGCGCCGAAGCTCTACCTGGCGGCGGGCATCTCCGGCGCGATCCAGCACAAGGTCGGCATGCAATCCTCGGAGAACATCGTGGCGATCAACAAGGACTCCAACGCCCCGATCTTCGAGTTCTCCGACCTCGGCATTGTCGGCGACCTCAACAAGATCGTCCCAAAGCTCACCGAGGCCGTGAAGGCCAAGAAGGGCGGGTGAGCGAGCCATGGCCGAATCGAACGGCAACGGCAACGGCAACGGCGCCCGCCCGGCGCCGATCGACTATCCGCCGCCCGTCGACTCGCAGCGCGAGTTCATCAAGCGCGAGCTCGACGACGAGGACGAGCGGATCGAGGTCGGCGTCGCGATCGTCGGCGGCGGCACGGCCGGCCTCGCGTGCGCGAACCGGCTGATGCAGCTGCTCGCCGACGACGAGGAGACGCTCGAGCGCCTCGGCGAGGTGCCGGTCGCGGTCATCGAGAAGGCCAAGGCCTGCGGCGGGCACAACCTCTCGGGCGCGGTCATGCGCCCCGCGGCCCTGCAGGAGCTCTACCCCGACATCACCCGGGAGCAGTGGCGGGAGGAGGGCTTCGCGTTCGGCGAGGTCGTCAAGGAGTCCGTCTACGTGCTGCCCAACGGCAAGGCGAAGCTGAAGATCCCGCCGCCGCCGCCGTTCAAGAACCACGGCAACGAGGTCGTCTCCGTGGCGGCGCTCGCGCGCTTCCAGCAGCGGACCGCCGAGGAGGCCGGCGCCTACGTGCTCACGGAGACGTCGGCGACCCAGCTGCTCGTGGACGAGGGCAGGGTCGTGGGCGTGCGCACGGGCGACAAGGGCCGCGACCGCTCGGGCGAGCCCAAGGGCAACTTCGAGCCCGGCACGGACATGACCGCCAAGGCGGTCGTGCTCGCCGAGGGCTGCTGGGGCCACCTCACCGGCGCGGCGATCAAGGAGTTCGAGCTCGGCAGCACCGCGGAGCCGCAGGTGTGGGAGCTCGGGGTCAAGGAGGTCTGGAAGGTCCCCAAGCCGCTCGACCGCATCATCCACACCGTCGGGCCGTGGCCGCTGAAGCTCTCGAGCAAGTACGGCCAGATCGGCGGCACCTGGCTGTACCCGATGAAGGACTCCAGGACGGGCGACGACCTCGTGTCGATCGGCTTCGTCATCGACCTCGAGTACGCCGACGCGACCACCTCCGCCCACGACCTGCTCCAGCTCTTCAAGCTCCACCCGCTGGTCAAGGGGATCCTCGAGGGCGGCGAGCGCGTCGCCTGGGGGGCCAAGGCGCTGCCGGCCGGCGGCTACTGGTCGATGCCCAAGCTCTCGATGCCGGGCGCCGTGCTGGTCGGCGACGCGGGCGGGATGGTCGACACGGTCGCGCTCAAGGGCGTGCACCACTCGATCAGGTCCGGCCACCTCGCCGCCGAGGCGATCCACGCGTCGCTGAAGGCAGGCTCGTCGGACTTCTCCTCATACGAGACGGCGATCGACGAGTCGTCGGTCGGCAAGGAGCTCTACCAGGTCCGCAACACGCGCCAGCCGTTCCAGAAGGGCTTCATCCAGGGCGGCCCGATCGTCAACCTGAGCATCGCGACCAAGGGAAAGCTGCCGCCGGGACGCTGGTCGTGGCACCGCAACGACGCGCGCGAGATGTTCGTCGGCGACACCGCCAAGCGGTATCCGAAGCCCGACGGCAAGTACACGTTCGACAAGCTCTCGAGCGTCTTCATCACGGGCAACGCGACCCGCGACGACGCGCCCAACCACATCCGCGTGCAGAAGCGCGTCCCGCGGGTGGTCGCCGAGACGTGGCAGTACATGTGCCCCGCCGGCGTCTACGAGATCCCCGAGGACGCCGAGGGCGATCACGTCGACGTGACGGTCAACTACACGAACTGCGTCCAGTGCGGCGCGATCACCGCCAAGGGCGGTCGCCTGACGACCCCCGAGGGCGGCGACGGGCCGCTCTACCAGATCACGTAGCCCACCCTCCGGTTCGCGAGGGAACGCCGCCGGCCGCCCGGTTGTCGAAACTCGGGCGGCCTTCGCGCGTTTCGGGATCCGTGAACCTTCGCGCGATCCTCCCTGCCATCCTGCCGGCGCTCCTCGCGATGGCCGCCCCGGCCGCGGCTGCGACCGCCGAGCCGCGGGCGGACGTCCGCGTGACGGAGTGCCGCAGCGCGCTCGTCCAGGCCGAGCGGGCGATGGTCGTCCAGGGCCGGATGCGTGCCCTGCGCGGCGCCGCGCGGATGCAGATCCGCTTCGACCTCCAGGTGCGGGTGCCCGGAAGGCCGCGCTGGAAGACGCTGGCCGCTCCCGGATTCGGCACGTGGTACTCCTCCGAGGGCGCGCCCGCCCGGTTCGTGTTCTCCAAGCGCGTCGAGAACCTCACCGCCCCCGCGACCTTCCGGATGGTCGTCCGCTATCGCTGGCTCGACGCCGGCGGCCGGCGGATCGCCACGGCGCGGCGCGTGTCGCGCTCCTGCCGCCAGGCCGACCTGCGGCCGGACCTCGAGCTGCGGCGCGTGACGGTGGGCACCGGCCCGACGCCCGAGGAGCGCCTCTACGTCGTGCCCGTCCGCAACACGGGGCGCTCGGCCGCCGGGCCGTTCTCCGTGAGCCTGACCATCGGGGGCGTGGCCCAGCCCGCCGAGGCGGTCACGGGCCTCGAGCCGGGCGAGGTGCGCGAGCTGGAGATCGTCGCTCCGGCCTGCCGGCCGGAGACGGTCATCATCGTCCGGGTGGACGCCGACGCGACCGTCGACGAGGCCGACGAGGCCGACGACGAGCTCGTCCGGGCGTGCCCGGGCGGCGGCAGGCAGGCGGCTAGAATGCAACGGCCATGAAGACCGACATCCATCCCGAGTACGTCGAGGCCCGTGTGCGCTGCACGTGCGGCAACGAGTTCACGACGCGCTCCACCGAGGCGCAGATCAACGTCGAGATCTGCTCCAACTGCCACCCGTTCTACACGGGCAAGCAGAAGCTGGTGGACACGGGCGGCCGCGTCGAGCGCTTCCAGCGCCGCGCCGCCAAGCGCGCCCGCGGCGAGCGCTAGCCGCTCGCGTGAGCGCGTGATCGCCCAGCTCGTCGAGCAGATCGAGTCGAGCTTCGCCGAGGCGGAGCGCGACATGTCCGACAACGAGGTCATCTCCGACCGCAACCGCTACGCGGAGGCCGGCCGGCGCTACCGCCAGCTCTCGCCCGCGGCCCGGCTGGCCGAGGAGTGGCGCCTCGCGGTCTCCGACGCCGAGGGTGCCCAGGAGCTGCTCGACGAGGGCGGGGAGGACCCTGAGCTGCGCGAGGAGCTGCGCAGCGCGCGCGAGCGCATCGAGCGTCTCGAGGAGGAGCTGCGCCTCGCGATGGTCGAGCGCGATCCCAACGACGACAAGAACGTCATCGTCGAGATCCGCGCGGGCGCCGGCGGCGACGAGGCGGCGCTGTGGGCCGGCGACCTCCACAAGATGCTCACCCGCTACGCCGAGCGCCAGGGCTTCCAGGCCGAGACGCTGTCGGCCGACGCGGGCGCCTACACGATCGAGGTCCGCGGCGACGGCGCCTATTCCGTCTTCAAGTTCGAGGGCGGCACCCACCGCGTCCAGCGCGTGCCCGAGACGGAGAGCCAGGGCCGCATCCACACGTCGACCGCGACGGTCGCCGTCCTGCCCGAGGCCGAGGAGGTCGACGTGCAGATCGACCAGAACGACCTCGAGATCGACGTCTACCGCTCATCGGGGCCGGGCGGGCAGTCCGTCAACACGACGGACTCCGCGGTGCGGATCACCCACAAGCCGACCGGCCTCGTGGTCTCGATGCAGGACGAGAAGTCCCAGCTGCAGAACCGGGAGCGGGCGATGAAGGTCCTGCGCGCGCGGCTGTACGAGCAGGAGCTGGCGAGGCAGCAGGCCGAGCAGGCCGCCGAGCGCTCCTCGCAGGTCGGCTCGGGCGCGCGGGCCGAGAAGATCCGCACCTACAACTACCCGGAGCGCCGGGTCACCGACCACCGCGTCAAGGTCACCGTCCACAACCTCGACGCGCTGCTCGGCGGGGAGCTCGACGAGCTCACGGCGGCGCTGCAGTCGGACGAGAAGCGGCGCAAGCTCGAGCTGCAAGCCACGTGACGTCGCCCCACCTGACGTCGCCCCACCTGACGTCGCCCAGAGAACGAGCGGGAGCGAAGTTCGGCCGGGCGAAACGCTTCATGGCGAAGTTCGGCCGGGCGAAACGCTTCATCGCGAAGTCCGGCCGGGCGAAACACCATTAGCCGGATCATCGGCCGGACGTCGGTCCGCGACGCGCTCGACTCGGCGCTCGTCGCCCTGACCGCGGCCGGCGTCGACTCGCCCCGCTTCGACGCCGAACTGCTGCTGGCCGCCGCCACCGGGCTCACGCGGGCGCAGATCGTCGCCGACCCGGGGCGCCTGATCGAGCCGGCCGAGGCGCGCGCGTTCGCCGACATGGCGCGGCGCCGGCGAGAGCGTGAGCCCGTTGCCTACATCCTCGGCTCGAAGCCCTTCCGGTCGATCGAGCTCAAGGTGGATCCGCGGGTGCTGATCCCGCGGCCGGAGACCGAGCACCTGGTCGAGGCGGCGCTCGGGCTCCCCGAGGGCGCACGGGTGGTCGACGTGGGGACGGGCTCCGGCGCGGTGGCGCTGGCGCTCAAGGCCGAGCGGCCCGACCTCGAGGTGCTCGCCACGGACGCGAGCGCGGCCGCGCTGTCGGTGGCGAGGGCGAACGCGCTCCTCCTCGGGCTCGGCGTGACCTTGTTCGAGGGCGACCTGCTCGCGCCGGTGGCCGGCCGGGTCGACGCCGTGGTCTCCAATCCGCCGTACGTCCCCGAGGGCGACGGCGACCGGCTGGCGCCCGAGATCGCCCGCTACGAGCCGGCCGAGGCGCTCTTCGCCGGCGCGGACGGCCTGGCCGTGCACCGCCGGATGATCCCGGCGGCGCGCGCGGCGGGCGCCGGGTTCGTCGCGCTCGAGGTGGGGGAGGGCCAGGCCGAGCCGGTCGCGGCGCTGCTGCGCGAGGCGGGCTACGGGCACACCGCCGCCGACCGCGATCTCGCGGGGATCGAGCGGGTGGTGCGGGGATGGTGAGCCCGGAGGACGCCGAGACGTTCTCGCGCTGCATGGCGGTCGGCGGCGTGGCCGTCTTCCCCGCCGACACCGTCTACGGCCTCGCCTGCGAGCCCGACACGCCTGAGGCGGTGCGCCGCCTCTACGCCCTCAAGGGCCGGCGGCCCGACAAGCCGGCCGCGGTCATGTTCTTCTCGCTCGAGCTCGCGCTCGAGGCGCTGCCGGAGCTCGGCGAGCACACGCGCGCGGCGCTCGGCCGCCTCCTGCCGGGCGCCATCACCGCGCTCCTGCCCAACCCGCTGCGGCGCTTCCCGCTCGCCTGCGGGCCGGACGCCGAGACGCTCGGGCTGCGCGTGCCGGCCCTCGGGGCCGCGCTCGCGCCGCTCGCGGCGGTCCGCTGGCCCGTCCTGCAGAGCTCGGCCAACCGGGCGGGCGGGCCCGACGCCCGGACCCTCGCCGAGGTCCCCGAGCCCATCCGCGCCGGTGCGGATCTGCTGCTCGACGGCGGCGAGCTCGGCGGCACGCCGTCGACCGTCGTCGACCTGCGCGGCTACGAGCTCGACGGGAGCTGGTCCGTCGTCCGGGAGGGGGCCGTCCCGGCCGCGCGCGTCGCGGATTCCCTCCCATCCCGCTGGTAGCCTCACCCGCCCGCGCTTTAGAGAAGGAGCCCCGCCATGCCCGAGCTGCCCGCCGACTACTTCGAGCGACCCCTCGCCGACGTCGATCCGGAGGTCGCCGCGGCCGTCGGCTCCGAGCTCGACCGCCAGCAGCGCACGCTGGAGATGATCGCCTCCGAGAACTTCGTGCCCGAGGCGATCCTCGAGTGCCAGGGCTCCGTGCTGACCAACAAGTACGCCGAGGGCTACCCGGGCAAGCGCTACTACGGGGGCTGCGAGTACGTCGACGTCGTCGAGCAGCTGGCGATCGACCGGGCGAAGGCGCTGTTCGGCGCCGAGCACGCGAACGTCCAGCCCCACGCCGGCGCGCAGGCCAACACGGCGGTCTACCACGCGCTGCTCGAGCCCGGCGACACGATCATGGGGCTCTCGCTCGCCCACGGCGGCCATCTCTCGCACGGGATGAAGCTCAACGTCTCGGGCCGGCTCTACGACATCGCGCCCTACGAGGTGTCGCCGGAGACCCACCTGCTCGACATGGACGAGGTCGAGCGCGTCGCCCGCGAGCGCCGCCCGAAGCTCCTGCTCGCGGGCTGGTCGGCCTATCCGCGGGTCCAGGACTTCTCGCGCTTCCGCGAGATCGCCGACGCCGTCGGCGCGCTGCTGATGGTCGACATGGCCCACTTCGCCGGCCTCGTGGCTGCCGGGCTGCACCCCAACCCGGTGCCCGACGCCGACGTGGTCACCACGACGATCCACAAGACGCTCGGCGGAGCGCGCGGCGGGATGATCCTCTGCCGCGAGGAGCACGCCAAGAAGATCAACTCGGCGGTCTTCCCCGGCCAGCAGGGCGGGCCCCTCATGCACGTGATCGCGGGCAAGGCGGTCGCGCTGCGCATCGCGGGAACCGAGGCCTTCCGCGAGCGCCAGGAGCGCACGGTGGCGGGCGCCAGGGCGGTCGCCGAGGAGCTCCTGCAGGCGGGGCACGGGGTCAACGTCCTCACGGGCGGCACCGACGTCCACCTCGCGCTCGTCGACCTCCGCGACTCCGAGCTCGACGGCAAGATGGCCGAGGACCGCCTCCACGAGATCGGCATCACGGTCAACCGCAACGCGGTGCCGTTCGACCCGCGCCCGCCCATGGTCACGAGCGGGCTGCGGGTCGGGACGTCGGCGCTCGCCACCCGCGGTCTCGGGGTCGAGGACTTCCGCGAGGTCGGGCAGCTGCTCGCGACCGCGCTGACGCCCGCCTTCGAATCCGCCAAGGCCGAGCTGAGCGACCGCGTCGCCGCCGTGGCCGACCGCTTCCCGCTCTACTCGCAGCTCGCCGCCCCGGCGCACGCCTGAGCCCGGGGGTGCGGGTCTGGGTCGACCTCACCAACACGGCGCACGTCTACGTCCTGCGACCGCTGGTCGAGCGCCTGGAGGCGCGCGGCCATGAGGTGGAGATCACCGCGCGGCCGCTGTCGCAGACCGTCGACGCGCTCGAGCAGTGGGGGCATCCGCACACCGTGATCGGACGCTACGGCGGCTCGGGGCGGGTGGGGAAGGCGCGCGCCGCCGTCGCACGGGTCGCCGAGCTCGTCCGCTTCGGCCGTGGCCGGGGATTCGGCTGCGGCCTCGCCCACGGCTCGACCGACCTGCCGGTCGCCTGCCGGGCGTTCCGCATCCCCAACGCGACGATGTTCGACTACGAGTGGGCGACGCTCCAGCACAGCGTCAACTGCCGGCTCGCCACCCGCGTGCTCGCCCCCGACGCGATCCCCGCGGAGCGCCTCGTGCGCTACGGGGCGCGGGGGGAGAAGCTCGTCCGTTATCCGGGGCTCAAGGAGGACTACTACCTGTCGGGCTTCTCGGCCGACCGCAGTGCGCTGGACGAGCTCGGGCTCGACCCCGAGAGCGTCATCTGCATCGTGCGGACCGCGCCCGCCTACGCCCTCTACCTCGGCGGCCGCGAGAACGCCCTGCTCGACGGCGTCCTGCGCCGCCTGACCGCCGACCCGCGGACCCAGACCGTCGTGATCTCCCGCACGCCGGAGCAGGCCGACGCCATCGACGCGTTGGGGCTGCCGCGCACCGTCGTGCCCCGGCGGACCGTCGACGCCCGCAGCCTCATCGCCCTCGGAGACGTCGTCGTCTCGGCCGGCGGCACGATGAACCGCGAGGCCGCCGTGCTCGGCACGCCGGTGTGGTCGGTCTTCGAGGGGCGCCTCGGGGCGGTCGACGAGCAGCTCATGCGCGAGGGCCGGCTGCGCGATCTGCGCTCCCCCGACGATCTCGTGATCGAGAAGAAGGCCGGCTCCGGCGGCCGCCCGGTCCACCCACGCGACCCCGACGACCTGCTCGCGATGGCGCTGCCCTGGGTCTGAGCCGCGCTAGTGCCGGTCCACGTAAGTGCGCGCGGTCGCCCGGGGGTCGTCGGCGCCGGCTGACGCCGCACGGTGATCCGGGAGTGTGCCTCAGGCACATGACCGGTCAGCGGGTGGCGTTCAGGCGGTGATCGACGGCCGCCGGAACCGTGCGTCATTGCGGGGGCCGGTACTAGACTAGCCGGCGGTGCCCCCGCGGGCCTCG
>JALYMV010000096.1 GCA_030773575.1 Actinomycetota bacterium | reverse complement strand
GCCGCCGGAGCCCCCCCGGGCGCGCCCGGCGGCTCGGCCACCGGCGAGTAGTCCGCGGGCTGCGGCCGGCTACTACACTGCTCGCTCTTCCCCGCCCCTCTAGCTCAATTGGTCAGAGCAGCGGACTCTTAATCCGAAGGTTCTAGGTTCGATTCCTAGGGGGGGCATCGCGAAAGTTGCTGCGGGGGCAGCCCTTCGGAATGCCAGCGGCGACCTCCGTTGTTCGCGGCCACTGGGCGACCCGACGCCGTCCTGACCTCAGTCGCTGCCGGACGGTCCGGGGTCTTCGCCCATCTTCAGGACTCGCAGCGCCTCGTCGGCGCCAGCGAGCCGGCCGGAGCCGGCGGTCGTAGCTCGATATGGGGGTCGACTCCCATGGCGACCGCGAGGGTGACGGCCGAGGATGCGTGTCATGCTCCTCGCACCCCACCCAACTGGGTCACCGCCGCCGTCGCGGGTGTTCCGCGCGCCGCGACGGACCGAGTGCCGCCAGTGGTCGGGAGGGACGGTCCGCGTCCTCGAGCTAGACCACGACCTGCTCGAGGGCCTCGACGCCCAATCGACGGCAGCGGCACGCGCGCACGCCGTCGCCACGACCATGATGCTCGACACGGGGCACTGGACGCCTCCGGACGCTGCGCGCTGCGAGCGGGTCCTCGGCCTGCTGGTACTCGACGGGCTGATCGCACGATGCGTGACCATCAACGGCGTCGCGTGTCCCGAGCTGCTCGGCCAGGGCGACGTCCTGCGGCCGTGGGAGCAGCGCGCGGAGCTCGCCAGCCGGCAGGTGCCGACCTCGTGGCGCGTGCTCAAGCCGGTGACGCTGGCCGTCCTGGGTGCGCGCTTCGTCGAGACGGCGCGCCGGTGGCCTTCGATCAGCACCGCGCTGCTGGCGCGGTCCGTCGAGCGCTCGCGCTGGCTGGCGCTGCAGATGGCGGTTCCGCAGATGCGGCGCGCCGATGACCGGCTCCGGCTCCTGTTCGAGTATCTCGCGGCGCGCTGGGGCCGGGTCACGCCGCATGGCGTCGTCCTGCCGTTGCCGCTCACGAACCAGCTCCTCGCACAGCTCACGTGCCTGCGGCGGCCGACCGTGTCGAGCACCATGACCCGCTTCGCGGAGACGGGAGAGATCGTCCGCCGACCGGGAACGGGCTTCCTCCTCAACCTCGCCGAGGATCTCGCCGAGGCCGGTCCGGACGCGTCGGTCAGATCCGCCGCATGACCGCCTTCGCGCTCGAGAAGCACGCCGACCCGGACGCGCAGTCAGAGCTGGTCGCGAAGGGGGAGCTCGACATCTCCGCGGTTCCCGCTCTGGACGCCGCGCTGCACCAGACGCGGAGCGCGGGCTCCGATGTCACGCTCGACCTGTCGCGGATCACGTTCATCGACATCTGCGCGGCCCGCTCAGTTCTGAGAGCCGCCCGCGCGGCTGCACTCGCCGGGCGGACGCTGACGATCGTCTTCCCGTCCCCACCGGTCGACCGCGTGCTCGAGCTCATGGGCGCGGAGGACTTCGCCGCCGTCGGGCCGGCAGAGCAGACGGCCACGCGTCGTTAGGGCGACGCTCGGGCCGTCGCCCGGCACGGCGGGGGGTACGCCTCGCTCGCCAATGAGGGAAGGAGCCGACGATGGGGCGAAGCGTGCTGGGTCCCCGCAAGACGATCGAGGAGACGCTCGCCACCACCGAGCAGGAGGGCTTCACGTTCAAGAAGGACCTGAGCGCTCTCGACGTCACGGTGTTCGGTGTCGGCGTCAGCGTCGCCGCCGGGATCGTGTGCGTGCTCGCAGCCCTCTGCTTCGCGGAGTTCGCCGCGATGGTCCCGGTGGCGGCAGCGCCTACACGTTCTCCTACGCGACGCTCGGCCAGCTGGTCGCATTTCGTCATCGGGTGGGGCGTCGTGCTGGAGTTCACGGTGGGGTCGGCGGCGGTCGCCGTCGGCTGGTCTGCGCCGAGCCGAGCCCGAGCGGCGGCGGCCCTTCCGGACGCCGCTCGTGCCGCTCGTGCCGCTCATGCCGATCCTCGCCGTGCTGGGCTCCCTGGCCCTGATGGTCAGCCTCAGCGGCGACACCTGGATCCGCTTCGTCGTATGGATGGTCATCGGCCTGGTCGTCTACGTCGCCTTCTCCAGGCGGCGCACCCGGCGGCTCGCGATGGACGACGAGAGCAGATGAGCAGCATTGCAAGTAGAAATCGCCCTCGATGTCCGCGTTGACGCTGTTGTTCGTGATGATGGTGCTCGTCGCGGGGCTCGCCGCGGCGGCGCACTTCCTCGCGCTGGCGCGTCGGGGGACGACCATCACCGACGCCGGGCGGCAGCCCGCGTGGGGCCGCTTCCACGTCCGGTACTACGTCTTCGCGCTGCTCTTCATCGCCTTCGACATGGAGATGGCCTACATGTATCCGTGGGCGGTCGTCCTCGGGTCGCTCGGGTGGTTCGCGTTCGCCGAGATCGGCTTCTTCCTGACGGTGCTCGGGCTCGGGATCGTCTACGCCTGGCGAGAGGGGGGGCTCGATTGGTCCTGAGGACCGCCCGGCGCACGCGGACGCTCCCGGCGCTCGTCGTGCCCGACGAGCATTCGTGGGTCATGTGGGGACACGACCTGGCGACCGCCGGCTTCACCGCGGCCGCGAGTCCGGAGGAGGCGGCCGCCGTGCTGTTGCCTGCGGAGATCCCTTCGCGACTCGTCGACGGGGTCGTCGAGGCGCTGCGGCACGTGCCGGGGCAACCGCGCGCACTGACGCTCGCCAGCCCGCTCCGAGGCCGGCCGGCGCACGACGTGCTGGCAACCGCGCAACGGCCGCCGCGCCCGGCCGATGACGCGGACGACGACGAGCCGCCCCCGGCCGCCGACGGCCCCGGCGACGAGGATCACCACGACCACGGGCACGACACCGCGGGCCACGGAGGCGAGCCCTGGGCCGACAACATGATGCCCATCGAGGGCACTCCCGGCCGGGATGGGCTCGTCATGGACGACATCGAGGTCGTGCTCGGACCACTGGGTCCGCCGCTGCCAGGAGGACTGGTGGCCGAGATGGCGCTGGACGGCGAGCTCGTCTGCCGGTGCGCCCTCGCGCCGCGGCTTGAAGTGCCGCATGAGCAGCTCGGGCCGAGGATGCCGCCGGACCCGCTGGTCCCCGCGGGCTGGCGGGTCGCGTTCGCGCACGCCGCGGCAGCCGCCGATGGGCGGCCGCTCAGCGAAGCGGCACGGCGTGAGGGCATCTCCGCCATCGAGGTCGAGCGCGCGATCAGCCACGCCGCAAGCGTGCGTCACCTGGGGCGGGCGCTCGGGTGGCAGGAACTCGTCGACGTCGCGACCCTCACCGTCGGCAGCTGCACCCTCGCGCGCAGGCGGCTCGCCGACGTGGCAACGCGCGGTGGGGCACTGGACGAGGCGCAACGCGCAGCCGAGGGGCTGCTGACACTCCTCGACGGGAGCCGACGACTTCGCTCCCGGACGCGCGGCCGCGGCGCTCTCACAGCCCGGCAGCTGACCGGCATCGCGGGACCGGCGGCGCGCGCCGGCGGCGTGCCCGTCGATGCCCGCCTGGGCGACCCCTTGTACGAGGCACTCGGCTTCGAGCCAACCACGCTGATCGACGGCGACGCCTGCGCTCGCACGCTGTTGCGCGCCACCGAGGCGTGCGCAGCGCTGCGGCTGGCCGCCGCGGCAGTGCAGGAGCGCGGC
>JALYMV010000095.1 GCA_030773575.1 Actinomycetota bacterium | reverse complement strand
CGCCGGAGGAGGGCGCCGCCGCGGCGTCGAGCGGGCCCGTCTAGCGATGGCCGCGCCCTCGACCGCCTCCGCAGCGCCGCCGGCCCTCGCCGCCGACGGCGTCTCGAAGGCCTACGGCGACCGGCGCGCGCTCGAGGGGGTCTCGTTCGCCGCGGCACCGGGCGAGCGTCTGGCGATCATCGGCCCCAACGGCGCGGGCAAGACGACCCTCCTGCAGATCCTCGCCGGCTCGCTCGAGCCGACCGCCGGGAGCGTCTCGCGCCCAGCGCGCGACATCGGCTGGGTCCCGCAGCAGCCCGCGCTGTACCGCAAGCTCTCGGTGCGCGAGAACCTGCGGCTGTTCGCCCGCCTGGAGAAGGTCGCCGACCCCGACGCCGTGGTGGCGCGGATGCTCGAGCAGACCGGCCTGGCCGACCGCGCGCGTGACGAGGTCGGCCGGCTGTCGGGCGGCAACCAGCAGCGGGTCAACATCGCCATCGGCCTGCTGGGCGACCCGCCCGTCCTGCTGCTCGACGAGCCGTCCTCGTCGCTGGACCCGCGCCAGCGGGAGATCCTCTGGGGCTTCGTGGGCGGCCTGGCCACGGGCGGCACCACCGTCGTGTACTCGACCCACAACGTGGGCGAGGCCGAGCGCTACGCCGACCGCGTGCTCGTCCTCGCCGACGGCGAGCTGCTGTTCTCGGGCTCGCCGGTCGCCCTCCAGCGGGAGGTCGGCGGCGGTCGCGACTTCGAGGCGGCCTTCGTCGCGTTCCTGCACGAGCGCGGGCACTAGGCGATCCCACCGTGCGCTGGCTGCTGATCAAGGACCTGCAGATCCTGCGGCGCTCGCCCCTGCTCGTCGCGCTCCTGGCGATCTACCCGATCGTCATCGCGGTGCTGATCGGCTTCTCGCTGTCGAGCCCGCCGGGCAAGCCGCGAGTCGCCTTCGCCAACCTCGTCCCGCCCGACGAGAACCGGTTCGACGTGGGCGGCGAGCGCCTCGACGCCTCGAGCTACGCCGACCGGCTCTTCGAGGCGGTCGAGCCGATCCGGGTCCGCACCCGCGAGGAGGCGATCGCCAAGGTCCGCGACGGCGAGGCGCTCGGGGCGCTGGTCATCCCCGCCGACGCGGTCGACAAGCTCCAGAGCGCGATCAACCTCTCCGGCAGCCCGCAGCGGCCGACGGTCGAGGTCTACTACAACGCCGAGGATCCGCTCAAGCGCCAGTACGTCGAGTCGCTGGTCGACTCGCGGCTCGGCGAGGCCAACCGCGCCCTGACCGGCGAGCTCACGAAGCTGGCCGGCCGCTACCTGGGGATCCTGCTCGACGGCGGCGAGTTCTCGCTGCTGGGCCGGCAGATCACCGTCCTCGGGCTGCAGCGGGCGCGGACCATCGTGGAGGCGTCGATCGCGTCGCTGCCGCGCGGGGCGCCGGAGCGCGTGGCGCTCGCCCAGGTGTCGAACTTCGCCAAGCTCGCGATCGACAACCTCGACCTCTCCGACGAGGTGCTCGCGTCCGTCGGCTCGCCCGTCCGCGTCAAGCAGACGGTGCTCGAGGGCGAGAGGACGCCGCTCGACGCCTTCGCGGTGGCGGTCAGCGTGACGATCTCGCTGATGTTCGTGACGCTGCTGCTGGCCGCCGGGATGCTCGCGCTCGAGCGCGAGGAGCACGCGTTCTCGCGCCTGGTGCGCGGGCTCGTCTCCCGCGCCGGGCTGCTCGCCGAGAAGATCGGGCTCGCCGCTCTCTGCTCGTTCGCGGTGACCGCCGTGATGCTGGTCGGGCTGGCCCTGTTCGTCGGTCTCGACTGGGGCCGCGCGCCGCTGTGGATCCCGGCCCTCGCGTTCAGCGCGCTGGCCTTCGCCGCCATGGGGGTGGCCATCGGCGGCCTGGCGCGCGAGGTCCGCGCCGCGTCGCTGCTGGCCTTCCTGCTCTCGCTGCCGATCGCCTTCCTGGCGCTCGTGCCCGCCGGCGCGGTGGCGGAGGGGCTCTACGACGTCATCCAGGCCGTCTCGGCGCTCTTCCCGTTCAAGCCGGCGCTGCGGGCGCTCAACGCGGCGCTCAACGACGCCGACCCCGGTCTCGCCGGCCCGCTCGCGCACCTCGCGGCGCTCACGCTCGGCTTCGGCGCGCTCGCCCGGCTGGGGCTCAAGCGCTTCGGGTGAGGGCGGCCGCCGCGTGGGCGCTGGTCCTGCCGGCGGCGGCCTGGGCGGTGGTGCGGCTCGGCGGCCTGGAGCGCGGCTATCCGCTCGTGCCGCTCGCGGCGTTCACCCCGTACG
>JALYMV010000094.1 GCA_030773575.1 Actinomycetota bacterium | reverse complement strand
GGCGGGCGGCAGGCCGAGCGACTCCGCCATCCAGGCCAGCGCCGGGGCGGACCCAACCTCGCGCAGCGTCACGCCGCCGTGGCGCTTGGCCAGGCGGGCGCCGTCGGAACCCAGCACGAGCGGGACGTGGGCGAAGCGCGGCGGCTGGGCGCCCAGCAGGCGGGCCAGGTGGATCTGCCGCGCCGTGGGGCCGGCGAGGTCGGCGCCGCGCACGACCTCGCCGATCCCCTGCGCGGCGTCGTCGACCACCACCGCGAGGTTGTAGGCGACCGCTCCGTCGTTGCGGAGGACGACGAAGTCGTCGACCACGGCGCGCTGGTCGCCGAGCAGCCGGTCCTCGAACGCCACCTCGGCGGCCTGCGCGCGGAGCCGCAGCGCCGGCAGGCGCCCGGCGGCGATGCGGTCGGCGCGGTCGTCGTCGGTCAGGTGCAGGCAGGTGCCGGGATAGGCGCTCTCCGGCAGCGGGCCGTCCGGCGCGGAGGCCGCCTCGCGGATCTCGGCGCGGGTGCAGAAGCACTCATAGAGCAGGCCGGCGGCTCGCAGGCCGGCGATCGCCGCGCCGTAGGCGCCGCCGCGGTCGGACTGCACGACGACCTCGCCGTCCCAGTCGAGGCCGAGGGCGGCGAGGTCGGCGAGCTGGCGCTCCGCGAAGCCCGGGCGCACGCGGCCGGCGTCGAGATCCTCGAGGCGCACGAGGAAGCGCGCGCCCTGCGAGCGGGCGAACAGCCAGGCCAGCAGAGCGGTGCGCAGGTTGCCCAGGTGCAGGTCGCCGGTGGGCGAGGGCGCATAGCGGCCGTCGGCGGAGTCGGTGCTCACGCCGCTCACGGTAGGCGGGAAGGGATCGCGATGCGGGCCGTCGAAAGTGCTCTCCGCCATGCCGAGGACCGTCACGATGCCGCCCGCCGCAGCGGGCCACCAGAACCTGTCGTCCTACATCACGTCGCGCTTCGACGAGTTCTCGCGCTCGCAGAAGGACGTCGCCCAGTACGTGGTCGACCACCTCGACGAGGTCGCCTTCCACACCGCCGAGGAGCTCGCGCGTCGGGCCTCGACCTCCTCCTCGACCGTCGTGCGCTTCTCGCAGGCGCTCGGCTTCGAGGGCTTCCCGGAGCTGCAGGCCGCCGCGCGCGACGAGTACCGCCGCCGACCCAGCGGCAGGCACGGGATGGAGACCGTCTCCCCGCTGTTCTCGCTCGACCACAGCCCGTTCGAGTCGGCCGTGGCCGCCGACCACGTCAACGTGGAGGAGACGGCCCGCAAGATCTCGCGCTCGCAGGTCGACGCGGCGGTCGAGGCGGTCGCCACCGCCGACCGCGTGCTGATCGCCGGCACGGACCAGATGGCGTTCTTCGCCTCCTACCTGCGCCACCTGCTGATGCTCCTCGACGTCCGCGCCGAGATCGCCGCCTCGCCGTCGCAGGAGGCGCTCTCCCGGCTGGGCCGGATCGACGAGCGCACGCTCGTGGTCGGCCTGAGCGCCGGACGCCCGCACCCGCTGGTGGTCCGCTCGATGAAGATCGCGCGCCACCGCAAGGCGCCGACGCTCGCGATCGTCGACGCGACGCTCTCCGAGGTCTCCAAGCTCGCCGAGCGCACGCTCTACTACTCCTCGAACTCCCCGGCCTACGTGCGCTCTCACGTCGGCCTGCTCTCGCTGCTGCAGGCGCTCGCCTACGGCGTCTACGCGCGCGACGCCGCGCAGTACGACGACCGCATCCGGGCGTTCAAGCTCAAGTAGCCGTCACCACGGATCCCGATGGCGCCGATGCAAGAGAAGGTCGATCTCACGGAGAAGCTCGCCCTCTTCGACGAGCATTACAGCCCGAAGATCGTCGGCTACCTGAACGATTACAAGCTCGCCGTCGTCAAGGTGCTGGGGGAGTTCGTCTGGCACAAGCACGACGAGACCGACGACTTCTTCCTGGTGCTGCACGGGCGTCTCACGATCCAGCTGCGCGACCGCGACGTCGAGCTGTCGGAGGGCGAGCTCTTCGTCGTTCCGCGGGGCGTCGAGCACTGCCCGCGTGCCGACGAGGAAGCGCACGTGCTGCTCATCGAGCCCAAGGGCACCGTCAACACGGGGGAGGCCGGCGGCCCTCTCACGGCCGAGGAGACCCACATCTGAGCGGACCGCGCGACCGCCGGCGTGAGGTAGGCGGCCGGGACCGCAACGAAGATCGCGCGGTGGGCCGAGCGCCGCCGACCATCCGCCCGATCTGACCGGGGCGGATCACCCCGTCGGTGCTTCTGCGCTTGCACGTGGCTTGACCCGTGGCGCGCCATCCCCGAGGATCGCGCCCGTGGCCGATCGCCTCACCCTCGACGTCATCGACCGCCCGGGCCCGGGTGTGCTGCGCACCATGGGGCGGCTCGCCGCCCTGCGCCGCCGGGGCGCACCGGGGCTGCGATCGCTCATCCAGAACGGCACGGGGAGGTTCGTCCCCCGCCCGTACCCCACGTTGACCCCGCGGCGGGTCGGCGTGCTCGCCGCCTGGGACGGGGCGGCCGACGCCCAGGCGGCCTGGCGGGCCGCGCTGGGCGACCTGTGCGC
>JALYMV010000093.1 GCA_030773575.1 Actinomycetota bacterium | reverse complement strand
GGCAACGAGAAGAACCCGGTCGTCTACCCGTTCCGCTCGCTCGACGGCTCGACCACGCTCGACCGCCAGAAGTCCGGCACCCGGACCTACGACCTCAACAAGGACGGCACCGCCCACTTCGGCCTCTACCCGGACCGGATCGAGGACGTCCGCATCGTTGGGGGCGGCGAGATCGCGCAGGACCTCCTCAACGGCGCGGAGGCCTACCTGCAGATGTGGGAGCGCGCCGAGGGCGTCAACGGCCCGCAGTGCCGCGCCGCGCAGCGCCGCTTCATCCCCACGGGCCTCGGCGAGATCTCGCTCGGCATGGATCCGGAGCGGCTGCTGCGCAGCGCGGGCCAGCCCGACAGCCGTCCGGGCCGCCTGTGGACCTGGTGCGCCGACGGCACCCAGGGCGGCCAGGTCAAGACGCTGCTCACGCAGGACGGGCGCGTCGAGCTCGTGGCCAGCACCGCGCGGTTGCACCGCTACGCGGGCGTCGGCCGCGGCTCGCGCGCGAGCCTCGCCAAGCGCCGGACCTCCGCGCTGGGCCGGTTCCTGCGCGTGCGCCGCGCGGGCAAGAGCGGCAACCGCGTCGTCTACGGGATCCGCCGCGGCCGGGTGACCTTCACCGCGGTGGTCGCGAAGGAGGCCGCGGCGTCGCGGTCGAAGCTGCGCGCGGCGCTGCAGACGGCCGGGCTGCGCTGAGCGGCACGCGCCGGCTCGGTCAGTCGAGCCAGCGGCGGAGGACCTGGCGCATGGACACGATCCCCACCGTGCCGGTGGCGTCGACGACCATGATGTGCTCGAAGCCTCCCTTGATCATCGCCTCGGCGGCCTGCTTGAGCGACCAGTCGGGCGCCGAATAGGTCCGCGCCGCGGTGAGGTGGTCGGCGACCCGCTCGGTCGACGGATCGCCGCCGGCCGCCACCATGGCGAGGATCCCGCGCTCGGTGATGATGCCCGGCGGCGAGCGGCGCTTCCCGGTCGGCACGATCGCCGCGCCCGTCCGCTCGCCGGCCATCCGCTGCGCCGCCTCGCGGACACTCTGCTCGCCCTCGCAGCTGAGGAAGTCGCTGGTCATCGCCTCGCGGATCTGGATCGTGGTCCGCCAGCTCCGCTCCCGCACCCAGACCCGGACGATGTCGCGCTGTGAGACGACGCCGAGCGTCTCGCCGTCCTGCGCGACGACCAGATGGCGGAAGTTGCCCTCGAGCATCGCCTCCGCCGCCCGTTCGAGCGACCAGTCCGGTCCGGATGCGGTGGCCTCGGGGGTGAAGGTCTCCGACACCGGGGTGGAGCCCGGGTCGCGACCGTCGGCGATCGCGCCGAGGACGTCGCGCGTGGTGCAGATGCCGGCCGAGCGCTCCTGCGGCCCGCGCTCGACGAGGGCGGCGAGGACCTGGCGCTCGTTCATCCGCCGTGCGACGTCGGCGAGCGCCTCGTCGCGGCGGGCGTCGAGGATGTCGGAGGTCATGACGTCACGGACGCGCAAGGCGCCTCCTCTGCCGGCGCGGGCGCCAGCGTCGTTCCGGCAGCGCCCAGCGGCGATCCCCTGCGAGGACGACGCCGTACATCACGTGGTCGGCGGCGAACATCATCCGTTCGACCGCCCGGATCCGCGTCGCCTGGTCGAGGCCGAGCACGGGTGCGATGCTCAGCTCGAACGCCGCCCACGTGACCACGCCGTAGCCAGGGCCGGCCCACCGGCTCCGCAGCACCGACCGGGGCAGCAGCGCGAAGGCGGCGCCGCCCCCGGCGCCATAGCCCCAGTGGGCGAGCTCGACGAGCGCGACCTGGCGGGTCGCCACGAAATGGGCGAGGCCGGGAAGGCGCACCAGCGGACCGAGGGCGCGCTGCTTGAGGATGGCGTCGGGCGGCGTCTGGTCGACGAGGCCCATTCCGGTGGTGACCTGCCGCAGGGCGCTCATCGTCATCGCGGCGACCGTCCCGCGAAGCAGCCCGGAGGCGATGCGCTCGCGGTGCTCTGCCGACATCCTCAGCACGGGCACGGGGCCGAACGGGCTCAGCGCGGCCGTCCCGGCTTCCCGCCGCCCTTCGGCGGGGAGCCGATTTCGCCCGTGAAGCGCAGGACGTCGAGCCCGCGGATGTAGTCGGCGACGTAGACCGTGCGCTCGTCGATCCAGTAGGCGGCCGACGACTGGCCCCCGCCGCCCAGGAACCACCCCACCTCCGAGATCTGGCCGTCCTTCCCGATCCTCAGGAAGTGCGTGCCGTGCTCGTACCAGCCGATCGCCACGAGGCCGCCGTTCTTGTAATCGGGGTGCTCGTCGAACCAGTGGACGCAGAAGCTCGAATCGGGGGCGCGGCCCTCGGTGGGCGAGCCGGGACCGAGGCGGAACTCGTCGATCTGCCTGATCGTCCCGGTCTCCCGCCATTGGCGCGCGTCCCAGGTGGAGAAGGACGCGCTCGGATCCTCGCTGCAGCCCGGGCCGACGGCCTCCCCGCCGACGAGCAGGAAGTCGTCCTTGCCACCACGCGGCCACCCGTTCGCGTGGACGAACCGGCCCGGCTCCTTCGGCGTCGAGGCGAGCTCGATCGGCCGCTCGGGATCCTTGCGGGCGTCGAGCAGCTTGAGCGGCTGGGTCGAGGTCAGGACGATGCCCGGCGAGACCTCGGTGACGTCGTGCTCGGACTCGATGTCCCGGGTCTGCCAGGTGTTCGGCGAGAGCACCGGCGACCCGGGGTCGCGCAGGTCGACGATCGTCCCCTCCGATCCGTAGGCCCAGGTGCAGTCGAGCACGCACGAGACGGTGTGGTCGTCGGCCCCCTTGAGCGTCGAAAGGAGCTTCGGCGCCCGCTTGTCGCTGACGTCGATGACCATCAGCACGCCGCCGTTGGAGACGAGGAGGATGCTGCCGTTGGTGTCCGGGTCCTCCTCGGTGAAGACCGGGGTCCCGAGCTTCGGCAGGACGAGGTGGCCGACCTGCCTGGGCTCGAGCGGCGTTGAGACGTCGTAGATCGTGAGGTCGCGCTCCGTCGTGATGTAGAAGAAGTTGCCGAGCTTGCGGGCGCCGGCGGTGTCCGTGTGCTGCGGGAGGTTCCGGACGAACTCGACGTTCGACGAGCTGTAGCCGCCCGCGCTCGGGCCGGCGAGCGGGAACGGCGCGGCGAACAGCTGGCTCGCGCCGGGCACGCCTGGGTGGGTGAGGTCGCCGGGATGGGCCGCCGCGGGGGACGCCGCGAGGGCGGCGAGGGCGGCGGCGAGGACGAGCGCGACTGAGGTCAGGCGTGGGGAGAGCATCGGCGGGTCTCGGTTCGGGAGGACGGGCCTCTGCTGAGAACGAGGGCGGGGGGCGGAACTTGCGGGCTCCGCCCCGTGCCGCCGGCACGGACATGGGATCCGCGGTGCGGCTTCGCACCTGAGTTCGGGTTCGTTTGGTGCCCGCAGCGGGAATGGTCCCGTCCGTGGGCGAGGACATCGCCTCCAAGGAGTTCACCCGCGAGGACCGGCAGCGGTATCGCGAGAAGGTCCACGCGTGCCTTGACGCCTTCGCGCGGATGCTGGCCGAGTCGCGCTTCGACGGGGACCGCTCGTCCGTCGGCCTCGAGGTCGAGCTCAATCTGACCGACGAGGACGGCAGGCCGTCGATGGTCAACGCCCAGGCGCTCGAGCGGATCGCCGACGCCGACTTCCAGACGGAGCTCGCCCAGTTCAACGTCGAGATCAACGTCGCACCGCGGCGGCTGACCGGCGACGTGCTCTGCGAGCTCGAGACCTCGATCCGCGACACCCTCAACCGCGCTGAGGAGAAGTCGCGCACCGCGGACGCGCACATGGTGCTCATCGGGATCCTCCCCACCGTCGACGCCGACCACCTCTGCGCCAACACGCTCAGCGCCAACCCGCGCTACCGGCTGCTCAACGAGCAGATCTTCGCGGCCCGCGGGGAGGACCTGCACATCGACATCACCGGCTCCGAGCGGCTGACGGCGTACGCCGACACGATCGCTCCCGAGGCCGCGTGCACGAGCGTCCAGCTCCACCAGCAGGTGGAGCCCGAGGCCTTCGCGCGCCACTGGAACGCCGCCCAGGCGATCGCCGGCGTCCAGCTGGCGGTCGGCGCCAACTCGCCCTACTTCTTCGGCCGCGAGCTCTGGCGCGAGACGCGCATCGCGCTCTTCGAGCAGGCCACCGACACCCGCCCGGCCGAGCTGAAGGCGCAGGGGGTGCGCCCGCGCGTGTGGTTCGGCGAGCGCTGGGTCACCTCGGTCTTCGATCTCTTCGAGGAGAACGTCCGCTACTTCTCCGCGCTGCTGCCCGAGTGCGGCGGCGAGGACCCCTTCGAGACGCTCGAGCGCGGGGAGACGCCGAGGCTCGCCGAGCTGCGGCTCCACAACGGCACCGTCTACCGCTGGAACCGCCCGATCTACGACAACGCCGGCGGCGTCCCGCACCTGCGGATCGAGAACCGCGTACTGCCGGCCGGCCCGACCGTCGTCGACATCCTCGCCAACACGGCGTTCTACTACGGCGTCGTGCGGATGCTCGCCGACGACGAGCGCCCCGTCTGGTCGAAGATGTCGTTCTCCGCCGCCGAGGAGAGCTTCCACGTCGCCGCCCGCGACGGCATCGACGCGCGGGTCTACTGGCCCGGCGTCGGCGAGGTGCCCGCCACCGAGCTCGTCCTGCGCAAGCTGCTCCCGCTGGCCCACGAGGGCCTCGACCGCTTCGGCATCGACCCCGGCGACCGCGACCGCCTGCTGGGCATCGTCGAGGCACGCTGCGTCTCCGGGCGCAACGGGGCCACGTGGCAGCGCGACACGGTCGAGCGGCTGGAGGCGGGCGGCGCCTCGCGCGCGGCGGCGCTTCGCGAGATGACGGTGCGCTATCGCGAGCTGATGCACGCGAACCTGCCGGTGCACGCCTGGGCTGAGCGGTAGTCGCTCGAGACAGCGGCAGCAGTCGCCTGGCCTTCGCCGGCGAGGCCACCGCATCGTCGCGGCAGCGCCTGGGGCCGGCGTGGACCGGCAGGGGCGCTTCGATGCCCGGCACGCGGCGCAAGCGCGACGCGGATCAGGACGCCCGGTCGCCGGGCTCGTCCTGGTCGGGTGCGTGGTGGACGAGCGCGGCGGCGAGGTAGCGGTAGGTGTATTCCTCGGCGAGCTTGCGCGAGTCGGCGAACGCGATCGGAACCGCGGGGTAGCGGATCTGCAGTCGGGCGACGAGCTCCAGCAGCCAGCCGGGCTGGGTGTGCTGGTCGTTCACGAGCGCGCCGTAGCGGGCTTCGACGACGACCACTGCTGCGGGCAGGGCGGCGAGCTCGGCCAGCTGGTAGTTCAGGGATCCGTCGATGAGCGACTTCGTGAAGTCCTCGGGAGCCTTGCGCTCGACAGCGGCGATCAGCCGGTCCTCGTGTCGGACGGCGTAGTCGCCGCTCGGCAGTGGGGTGCGCCGGCGCTCGACCGGGCGGCCGGTGAACTTGTAGGGGTAGCGCTCGCGGGTGTCGACTTCGATGGTGAGCTGCTCGAGGCCGGAGGCCCGGCGGGTGGGGACGCGTTGGCCGGGCCGGGCGCGCTGGGCGGTGCGGGCGGTCTGCCAGAAGATCATCGGCCGCCCGTCGGCGCGGCCCGGATGCGGTTTGGTGAAGACGATCTGCGAGCGGTTGT
>JALYMV010000092.1 GCA_030773575.1 Actinomycetota bacterium | reverse complement strand
CGCCTACACGCTCCCCGGGGCGGCCCGGAAGGACCTCGGGGCCGGCCGCCTCGCGTTCCGCGTCCGCGCCTGGGCGCCCCGCCAGCGCCGGCCGACCGAGCGGGCCTCGGCCGCCTTCGTGAGGCCGTGAGCACCACCGTCGTCCTCTACGGCCGGCCGGGCTGCCACCTCTGCGACGAGGCCCGCGAGGCGCTCGAGCGCGTCCGCGCCCGCGCCCCCTTCGAGCTCGTCGAGCGCGACATCACGCTCGACGACGCCCTCCACAGGGCCTACCTCGTCCGCATCCCGGTCGTCTGCCTCGACGGCGAAGAGCTCTTCGAGCACCACGTCGACGAGGCCGCTCTCGAGGCCAGGCTCGCAGAGCCAAAGGGCTAGAGTGCGCTCCGATGAGCTTCGGTGACGTCGCGACCCGCTCCGGCGAAGGCGAGGCGCCGGGCGCCGGGTCCGAGGTCTTCGCCGACCGCCTGTCGCTGGGCGTCGCCGCGCGCCTGTCGCGCTACCTCCAGGTCCTCACCCAGGCGCGCAAGATGGGCAAGGAGACGATCTCCTCCCAGGAGCTCTCCGACTACACCCACGTCAACTCGACGCAGATCCGCCGCGACCTCTCCGGGTTCGGCAAGTTCGGCAAGCGCGGCGTGGGCTACAACGTCGACTCGCTCGTCTCGCAGATCCGCAAGATCCTGCGCACGAGCGGCCAGCACAACATCGCGCTGTTCGGCGCGGGCCACCTCGGCAAGGCGATCGCGTCCTCGGACATCTTCGCCGACCACGGCTTCCGCGTCGTGGCGATCTTCGACACCGACTCCTCCAAGGTGGGCCAGAAGGTCGGCACCCAGACCGTCCGCCACAACGACGAGCTCAAGGCGGTCGTCGAGGAGGAGGACATCGTCGTCGGCGTCCTCGCCGTCCCCACCCAGGCCGCCCAGGCGCTCGCCGACACGCTCGTCGACGCCGGCGTGAAGATCATCTTCAACTACTCAGAAGCGCTGCTGCAGGTCCCGCCGGAGGTCACGGTCCACACGTCGAGCCCCGCCGTGGACCTCCTCTACGCGCTGTACTTCTACCTGACCTGATCTCGCCCCGATGATCGACCTGGCCGCCGCCCGCGAGACGTTCGAGGGCTCCGTCGACGGGACCGTCGGCATCGAGGAGGAGCTCGCGCTCCTCGACCCGGAGACGCTCGAGCTCATCTCCGCCTTCGAGCGCCTGCGCGACGCCGCCGCCGATCACCCCGTCCTGCGCGAGGCGATCGCGGGGGAGCTGATCTCCTCCGAGCTCGAGATCGTCTCGGGCCGCGGGGACGACGTCGCCGACGCCCGCCGCCGACAGCAGGAGCGCCGCGCCGCCATGCTCGCCCACGCCCGCGATCACGGCGTCGCGCTCGGCTCGACCGGGACCCATCCGCTGTCGGACTATCGCGAGCAGCACATCATCGAGACGGAGCACTACCGGCGCGTCGAGGAAGGCCTGCAGTACGTCGCCCGGCGCAACAACACGTTCTCGATGCACGTCCACGTCGGCGTGCGCGGCGGGGACCGCGCGGTCAAGGTATGCGACCGGCTGCGGCCGATCCTGCCCCTGCTGCTGGCCATCAGCGCCAACTCGCCGTTCGTCGACGGCCGCGACTCGGGCCTGCACTCCGCCCGCAGCCAGACCTTCACGAAGTCCTTCCCGCGCTGTGGCATCCCGGACGCCTTCGGCTCGTGGGCGGCGTGGGAGCAGTACGTCGACCTGCTCGCCCGGACGAACTCGATCGTCGAGTTCACCCAGCTGTGGTGGTCCGTGCGCCCCCACCACACCTTCGGCACGGTCGAGGTCCGCATCTGCGACGCCCAGATGACTGCGCCGGAGTCCGACGCGCTCTGCGAGCTGATCGCCGCGTGCGTGGCCCAGGCGCTGCGCGAGGTCGACGCGGGGGAGACGCCGCCCGACCTCCCGGGCCGGCTGATCGAGGAGAACGTCTGGCGCGCGATCCGCTACGGCCTCGACGGGCGCCTGCTCGACCTCGAGGGGCCGCGGATCGAGGAGTTCGACGCCTCCGAGGCCGTCGAGCGCCTGTGCGCGTGGAGCGGCGCGAGCGTCGCGCTCCCCGAGCTCAACGGCGCCCAGCGCCAGCGGCGCCTGATAGACGCGGGCGCCACCCCGGCCGAGGTCTACGCCCAGTGCGTCGACGAGACCCGTTCCACCTTTTCCACCGAGGAGATCACGCGATGAGCACCGGCGAACCGCCCCAGGCCCAGCCCGAGTTCAGCGAGGAGGAGCTGGCCGCACTGGAGGCCGAGATGGAGCGCGTCACGGTCGACGACGTGCTGCTGCAGACCGTCGTCTCGCTGATCAACCTCTCGGCCCGCAAGGCCGGGCTCTCCGCGCCCCCCGGCCAGGGTCCCGAGCCCGACTGGGAGCAGACCCGCCTCGGGATCGAGGGCGCCCGCGCGCTGATGCCGCTGCTCGAGCCGCTCCACGGCGCGCAGCTCGGCCCGATCCGCGACGCGCTCGCCCAGCTGCAGATGCACTACGCGCGCTCGAGC
>JALYMV010000091.1 GCA_030773575.1 Actinomycetota bacterium | reverse complement strand
CGCCCGGGTGGCTCGTGCGCTGCCTGTCGGAGTTCGCCTTCCGTGGCGTGAACCTGACGAGGATCGAGTCCCGCCCCCTCCGCGAAGGGCCCCTCGGCGAGTACATGTTCTTCGCCGACCTCGAGGGCGCGGCGGGCGACCCGCCGGTGGCCGAGGCGGTCGCCGCGCTCGGCGCCCACGCGCGGACGGTGCGCGTGCTCGGCTCCTTCCCGAGCGCCCAGGCCCCGCGGGGACGCCATAAGGGCGGTGACGGTGGTGGCCTGGGCTAGAATCCCGCGCGGACCATGGCCAACGCCGTCCCCCCAGTACCACTGGGGTTCGTGCCGCGCGAAGACCACCAGCGGCGCGGACCTGACCCCGGCGGCAACGTCCGCTGGTCTGGTGGTCGTGTGCTCGTCCTCAACGCGACGTACGAGCCGATCAACGTCTGCACCGTCCGCCGCGCGACGGTGCTGCTGCTCAAGGAGAAGGCGGAGCTCCTCGAGCAGGGGAGCTTCGACCTGCACTGGGCGACCGGCTCGCTGCCCCGGCCGGTGGTCATCCGCCTGGTGACCTACGTCCGCGTCCCGCGCGACACCCACAAGCGCAAGATCACCCGCCGCGCGGTGTTCGCCCGCGACGGCTGGGAGTGCCAGTACTGCGGCTCGCGCACCAGCCTGACGGTCGACCACGTCATCCCGCGCTCCAAGGGCGGCGGCTCGAGCTGGGACAACATCGTCGCCGCCTGCGCTCCCTGCAACCGCCGCAAGGGCGACCGCCTCCCACACCAGATCGCGATGCACCCGCGGGTCAAGCCGCGGATCCCCAACCCGCAGATCTTCATCCAGCTCGCGTCGCCGACCATCCCGGCGACGTGGCGGCAGTACCTCGTCGCCTAGCGTCGTCCAGAGGACGAGCGCCAGGAAGTCCGGCCGGACGAAACGCCCTTTGAACCGCGAAGGGCGCCTTCGACGAGGCGCCCTTCGCGTACGACATTGCTGGATGAACCACCTTCGGGCCAGCTCATGCCGGAGGGACCAGTTCCGGCGCCCGAGGGCGGGGTGTCACGGTGTGGACTCCGCCAGCGCGGTCCAGCATTCCGGTCGCTTAGCGGCCGGACACCTCCAGGGTCCCGCAAGAACTGTCACTCAACGTACGGACCACCTCCTTTCTCTGGTAGCGCCAGAGTAGCGGAGAGGGGGGACATCGGATACCGCCTCTTAGGTCACGCATCGGACCGTCTCACGCGGCCGGCGCGTGCTACGCGTCCTCGTCGAGCTCCCCGGGCTGGCCGTCGTCCTCGAGCTCGGGCACGTCGAGCATCGTCTCGGCGGTCAGATCGGCGCCGTCGCCGTCGACGTGACCCGGGTCGATCGGAGCCGCCACGCCGTCGGGCACCGGCGCCTCGGCCTGCTCCTCGTTCTCGACCACGAGCGCCACGGCGGACACGACGTCGTCCTCGCGCAGGTTCATCACCCGCACGCCCTGCGAGCCGCGGCCGTAGCGGTTGATACCGCGGACGGAGGTGCGCTGGACCATGCCGTTGCGCGAGATGAAGACCAGCTCCTCGTGCTCGCGCACGACCAGGGCGCCGGCGAGCGCGCCGCGCGCCTCGGTGAGCTGGATCGTCTTGACGCCCATCGAGCCGCGGCCCTTGACGGGGTACTCGGCGATCGACGTGCGCTTGCCGTAGCCGTTCTCGGTCACCACGAGGAGCTCCTGGTCGGGCCGGGTGACGTCCATGGCGAGCAGTGCGTTGCCCTCCTGCTCGACGTTCTGGCCGCGCACGCCGCTCGTGTCGCGGCCCATCGCGCGCACCTGGCTCTCCTCGAACGTCGCGGCGCGGCCCGAGCGCGAGACCATGATGATGTGGTCGCCGGCCGAGACGCGGCGCACGGCCACGAGCTCGTCGTCCTCGCGGATGTTGATCGCGATGATCCCGTCGGCCTTGATCGGCGTGTTGTAGAGGCCGAACTCCGTCTTCTTGATCAGGCCCTTGCGCGTCGCGAACGCGAGGTAGGTGCTCTCGGCGAAGTCGCGCGTGGAGAGCACGGACTGCACCCGCTCGCCCTCGCGCAGCGGCAGCACGTTGCCCAGGTAGCGGCCCTTGGACTGGCGGGGCGCCTCGGGCAGCTCGTAGACCTTCGACCGGTAGACCTTGCCGCGGTTCGTGAAGAACAGCAGGTAGTCGTGGGTCGAGGTGATGAAGAGGTGCTCGATGTAGTCCTCCTCCTTGAGGCCCATCCCGGTCACCCCGACGCCGCCGCGGCGCTGCTGGCGGTAGGTCGCCAGCGGCAGCGACTTGATGTAGCCCGTGTTGGTGATCGAGATCACCATCTGCTGGTCGGGGATGAGGTCCTCGATGTCGAGGTCGTCCTCCGACGGGGAGATGAGCGTGCGCCGGTCGTCGCCATAGCGCTCGGCGATCTCCGCGAGCTCCTCCTTGATGAGCGCGAGGACCTTGTCCTCGTCCCCGAGGAGCTCACGCAGCTCGCGGATGCGCTCCATCTTGTCGGCGTGCTCGCGCTTGATGGCGTCCGCCTCGAGCGCGGTGAGCTGCTGGAGGCGCAGCTCGAGGACGGCCTGCGCCTGGATGCGCGTGAGGCCGAAGTTGCCCATCAGGCCCTCGCGCGCGGCGTCGCGGTCGCGCGAGGCGCGGATGAGCTCGATGACGGCGTCGAGGTCGTCGAGCGCGATGAGGAGGCCCTCGAGGCGGTGGACCTGCGCCTCGAGCGTGCGGAGCTCGTGCTTGGAGCGCCGGACGATGACCTCGCGCTGGTGCTGGACGTAGTTGTGGATGACGGAGCGCAGCGGCAGCGTCCGCGGCACGTTGTCGACCAGCGCGACCATGTTGACGCCGAACGTCGACTGCATCGGCGTGTGCTTGTAGAGCTTGTTGAGCACGACCTTGGGGATCGCGTCGCGCTTGAGCTCGATGACGAGCCGCATGCCCTTGCGGTCGGTCTCGTCGCGCAGGTCGGAGATCTCGGTGATCTTCTTCTCCTGCACGAGCTCGGCGATCTTGCGGATCAGGCCGTTGTCGCCGCCCTTCTTGACCATGAAGGGCAGCTCGGTGACGATGATCGCCTCCTTGCCGTGCTTGAGCTGCTCGGAGTGCGCCTTCGCGCGCACCCGCACGCGGCCACGCCCGGTCTCGTAGGCGTCGCGGATCCCGCCCAGGCCGAGGATGATCCCGCCCGTCGGGAAGTCGGGCCCCCGTACGTGCTGCATCAGCCCCTCGGTGGTGATGTCGGGGTCCTCGATGTAGGCGACCGTGGCGTCGATCACCTCGCGCAGGTTGTGCGGCGGGATGTTGGTCGCCATGCCCACGGCGATGCCCGACGAGCCGTTGACCAGGAGGTTCGGGAAGCGCGACGGCAGGACGACCGGCTCGCGGTTCTGCCCGTCGTAGTTGGGCTGGAAGTCGACCGTGTCGGCGTCGAGGTCACGGAGCATCTCGCGCGCGATCGGCGCGAGGCGGGCTTCGGTGTTGTGGCTGACGAAGCCGTTGGTCAGGAACGCGTGGTCGTCGGTGTCGACGCGCAGCGAGTAGACCGGCTCGACGCCGCCGTGCTCGACCGACGCCACCTCGGCGTAGTAGTGGTCGCCCGCCATGAGCGGCTCGATCACGTCGCGCACCTCGTCGGAGGCGATCCGCTCGAGCACCGCGATGCCGTCGCGCTCCCAGCGCTCGATCCGGTCGAAGTTGTGCCGGCGCAGCCAGTCGGTCTCCGCGCGGGTCCCCTCGTGCGAGCCGCGGACGTAGTCGGCGACGTACGGCACGTGGTCGGAGCTCAGCGCGCGGCTCTCGAGCGGCACCTGCTCGAGGTCGCGCACCAGCTTCTCCTGCTTGGTGCCCAGGAAGCCGACCCGCTGGGAGAACAGCCGGGCGTCGCGACGGTTGGTGATGATGACCTTGTACTCGCCGCGCGCCGTCTGGCGGCACAGCCGGCTGACCACGCCGAACTCGAGCAGCAGCCGCTGGACGTCGGTGGCCAGGGCCCGGCTGTAGGTCGAGTAGGAGACCTGGATGGTGGCGCGTGGCAGCAGCGACGATGATCCGTCCCCGGTGAACAGCGCCTGCAGGAACGCCTGCTTGAAGCGCAGGGACCCCGTCCAAACCCGTTCAGGGACGACCTTGCCGGCCGCCCGCTGTCCGCCCATCGCGCCGAGGGGACTCGACCGCAGCGCCGTCAGATCCTGGACGTCGAGCTCGTGGAGCACGCTGCCCGAGCGGATCACGCGGCGGCTCACATAGCGCCGTCCGCCGACGTGCTCGTCGTAGCCGGCGAGCACCGTGCCGAAGAACGCCTCGTCGACGTTCTTGAAACCGGCGCGCGAGTCCGAGACCCACCCCTCGGAGACGAAGGCGCCGAGCAGGTGGGCCAGGGAGCGCTCCGACGGCGCGAGCTCCCGCCCGAGCGGGCGCGTGCTGCGGTTGATCACGACGCGGTCGCCGGGCCCGATCTCGTCGAGCCGCTTCCACAGGAGCATCGGCACGCCGACGACATCCACCAGGCAGAGCACCGGGTGGTTGTGGGTGCCGGAGAGGCCGTAGCCGTCGCGGGTGCGGAGCCGCAGCGTCGGGTGGTCTCCCGAGTGGAAGAGCTTCGACGCCTGAACGGGCCGGGCCCGGCGGTCGAGGACCTCGAGGTCGACCCCGAGGTCGCTGTCGGAGGGCATGCCGGCGGCGAGGTCGGCGATCCGGACCGTCCCTTCGGCCAGTGCGACTCGCGTGTCACCCGTGACGCAGTACCTCATCGCCGCTGCCGAGTCGTCGTCGATCGAGCCGAAGTTGCCCTGGCCGTCGACGAGCGGGTAGCGCAGCGAGAACTCCTGCGCCATGCGGACGAGGGTGTCGTAGATCGCCGAGTCGCCGTGCGGGTGGTACTTGCCCATGCAGTCGCCGACGATGCGGGCGCACTTGGAGTACGGGCGGGTCGGCTGCAGGCCGTTCTCGCTCATCGAGAACAGCACGCGGCGGTGGACGGGCTTCAGCCCGTCGCGCACATCGGGCAGCGCCCGCCCGACGATGACCGACATGGCGTAGTCGAGATACGACGACCGCATCTCCTCCTCGAGCCCGCGGGGCTCGATGTTGCCGCCGGAGATGATGTCCGAGGTCGACAAGCGGCGGCGCTCCTAGACGTCGAGGTTGGAGACGAGGCGGGCGTTCTCCTCGATGAACTCGCGCCGCGGCTCGACCTTGTCGCCCATCAGCATCGTGAAGATGCGGTCGGCGGTCGCCGCGTCGTCCATCGTCACCTGCGCCAGCGTGCGCGTGGCGGGGTCCATCGTCGTCTCGCGCAGCTGGTCGGCGTTCATCTCGCCCAGGCCCTTGAAGCGGTTGAGCGAGATGCCCTTGCCGGCGACCTCCAGCACGACGCGGCGGAGGTCCTCGAAGGAGAGCGCCTCGCCCCTCTCGTTGCCGAGGCGGACGGCGAACGGCGGCCGGCCGGCCATCTTAACGAGCTCGGCGTGCACCCGCGCGAGCTGGCGGTACTCGGGCGCCTCGAACAGCGAGGGGCGGAGCCGGTGTGTGCGCGCGAGACCGGACTTGCGCTCCACGGAGCGCACGCGGATCTCGCCGTCGGCGGCGGTGACGATCTCCGTGTCGAACGGCTCGGCCTCGGGATCGGGCTGCGAGATCAGCGCGACGAGGGCGTCGACCGACATGACCTGCTCGTCGAGGATCTGGGACTCCTCGAGGAAGGTGACCGCCTCGTTGCCGTGGTCGACGCGCAGCGACGACGCCCATCCCTCGTACTGCTTGAGCAGCCGGGTGTAGCGCTGCCAGCGGGTCTCGGTGAGGTTGAAGCGCTCGCCGCCGTGGTCGGTGACCTCGAAGCGCTCGAGCTTGTCCGACAGCAGGATCGTCTCGAGCTCGGACTCCTTCTCGATGTAGCGCTCCTGGGAGCCCTGCTTGAGCTTGTAGAGCGGCGGCTTGGCGATGTAGACGTAGCCCGCGTCGATCAGCGGCTGCATCTCGCGGAACAGCAGCGTGAGCACCAGCGTGCGGATGTGGGCGCCGTCGACGTCGGCGTCCGTCATCAGCACGATCTTGTGGTAGCGCGCCCTCTCGATGTCGAACTCGTCGCGCACGCCGCAGCCCAGCGCCGTGATGAGCGCCTGGACCTCGGTGTTCTGCAGCACCTTGTCGATGCGGCTCTTCTCGACGTTGAGGATCTTGCCGCGCAGCGGGAGGACCGCCTGGGTCGCGCGGTCGCGGCCCTGCTTGGCCGAGCCACCGGCGGAGTCGCCCTCGACGATGAAGATCTCGGTCAGCGAGGGATCGCGGACCGAGCAGTCGGCGAGCTTGCCCGGCAGCGTGGAGTTCTCGAGCACCGACTTGCGCCGCGTGGTGTCGCGCGCCTTGCGGGCGGCGAGGCGCGCCTGCGCCGCGGAGACCGCCTTGCGGACGACCTGGTTGGCCTCGGAGGGGTTCTCCTCGAGGAACTCGGCCAGCCGGTCGTTGACGATCCTCTGCACGAAGCCGGCCATGCCCGGGTTGCCGAGCTTGGTCTTCGTCTGGCCCTCGAACTGCGGGTCGGTGAGCTTGGCCGACACGACGGCGGTCAGGCCCTCGCGGACGTCCTCGCCGGAGAGGTTGTCGTCGCGCTCCTTGAGGAAGCCCTTCTCGCGCGCGTAGCGGTTGAGCGTCGAGGTCAGCGCGGAGCGGAAGCCGGAGAGATGGGAGCCGCCCTCGTGCGTGTTGATGTTGTTGGCGAACGAGAAGATCGACTCCTGGTAGGAGGCGTTCCACTGCATCGCCACCTCGACCTGGCCCTCGCCGCTCTCGCCGTCGAAGAAGATGACCTTGCGCTGGACGGGGTCCTTGTTCTCGTTGAGGTAGGTGACGAAGTCCGAGATGCCGCCTTCGTAGCGGAACTCGGAGGCCGCGCCCTCGCCGCGCTCGTCGGCGATCCTGATCCGCAGGCCGCGGGTGAGGAACGCCGTCTCGCGCAGGCGCTGCTCGAGCGTCGCGTACTCGAAGTCGAGGGTCTCGAAGATCTCGCCGTCGGGGAGGAACGAGATGCTCGTCCCCGTCGCCTCGGTCGGCTCGCCCTTGGTCAGCGGCCCCTGCGGGATGCCGCGGACGTACTCCTGCCTCCACACGAAGCCGTCGCGGGAGACGTCGACGCGCAGGTGCTCGGAGAGCGCGTTGACCACGGAGACGCCGACGCCGTGCAGGCCGCCGGAGACCTTGTAGCCGCCGTCGCCGAACTTGCCGCCGGCGTGAAGGACGGTGAGCACGACCTCGACGGCCGGCTTCTGCTCCTTCTCCATGATCGCCACGGGGATGCCGCGGCCGTCGTCGACCACGGTGACCCGACCGTCCGGGTGGATGGTCACGTCGACGCTGTCGCAGTGGCCGGCCAGCGCCTCGTCGACGGAGTTGTCGACGATCTCGTAGACGAGGTGGTGCAGCCCGCGAACGCCGGTCGAGCCGATGTACATGCCGGGTCGCTTGCGGACGGCCTCGAGCCCTTCGAGGACCGTGATGTCCTGCGCGTCGTAGCGCGCCGAGCCGTTGTCTCCGTTGCCGCCTGCGTCCGCCAAGGAACCCTCCGTCTACATACGACACCCCGGCACCGGACCGCAGCTGCGCGACCAGGGCCGGGGCGTTGAACAAGTGGTCATAACTCTAGCACACAGGGGTGTTCCGGCCGCCCCGCGAACCGTGCCGAAAGTGCTGCAAAAAGGCACTATCTCCGCCGCCCCGAGACCTCGCACCGCAGCCGCCGGACGGCCGGGCGCCCGAGCCGCTCGTTGAGGGCGGCGACGACCCGCTCGGAGAGCAGGTCGAGCTCCTGGGAGTAGACGGCCGAGACGCACGCCACGCGGACCACGCCGTCGCGCTCGGCGACGGGCTCGGCGGCCGCCGCGAACACCGGCCCGGCGGCCTCCGGCCACGCGCGCTGGACCTCGG
>JALYMV010000090.1 GCA_030773575.1 Actinomycetota bacterium | reverse complement strand
GGGCCCGACTCGACGGCCCGCACGGCGAGGGCGACCCGCGCGGCCCGGCGCTCGACCCGGACGACGCCCGCCGCCTGGACGCCGAGCTCGCCGCGTTCGACCGATGAGCGGCGGCGTCGACACGACGGTCATCGCCGCCTTCGCCGTCGGCTTCGTCTCCTTCATCTCCCCCTGCGTCCTGCCGCTCGTGCCGGGCTACCTGTCGGCGGTCTCCGGCGTCTCGGTGGCCGACATGCGCAGCGGGGAGCGCCGGCTGCTCGAGGTCCTCGCGCCTGCCCTCGTCTTCTGCGGCGCGTTCACCGTCGTCTTCGTCGCGCTCGGCATGACCGCCACCGGCCTGGGATCGACGCTCAACGACAACCGCAAGCTGCTCGAGATCGTCGCCGGCTCGATGATCGTCGCGCTCGGCGTCTTCTTCGTCCTGACGCCGTTCGTCCCGCGGCTGAACCGCGAGTGGCGGGTCGACGCCCTCATGGAGCGCGCGGGATCCGGCGGGCCGCTGTTCGCCGGTGCCGCCTTCGCGATCGCCTGGACGCCCTGCGTCGGGCCGACGCTGGGAACGATCCTCACCGCCGCCTCCGTGCAGGACACGGTCGGCCAGGGCGCGATCCTGCTCGCCTTCTACTCGGCCGGGCTCGCCGTCCCGTTCCTGCTCACCGCGGTCGCCTTCGAGCGCGCCACGGGCGCCTTCCGCTGGCTGCGCGACCGCTACGTCCTCGTCACCGCCGTCTCGGGCGCCGTGCTGATCGGGATGGGCGTCCTGCTGCTCACGGGCCAGCTCACCGACCTCAACACGGAGGCCCAGCGCCTCCTGCGCTCCGTCGGACTCAACGAGCTCTACGAGCTCTAGGATTTCCGCGGCGTCGCCGTGTCGGCGGCCAGCGCCGCGATCACGGTCTGGAGCCACGCGCGCTCGTCCTCGGTGACGCCCGTGGCCAGCTTGCCGCGGGCCCAGCGCGTGAGGTCCTCGCGGGCGCCCAGGACGAGCAGCGGGCCGGAGATGCAGTAGCGGCCGTCGGCGAGCGCCGAGAGCGAGCCGGGCTTGTCGCGGCGGATGCGCAGCTGCTCGACCACCGGCACGCCGGCGCAGGTCTCCGGGCGGGCGGGGTCGCCTTCGGCGTCGTCCCACGGGCGCACCGCGAAGATCGGCCGGCGGCCGTAGACCTTGGGCCGCGGCCGCGCCGGCGGGCCGATCGGCCCGCGGCGCCAGCGGTCGAGCAGGTCGGGCACCTGGCGGGCCATCTCCGAGCGCAGCAGCAGGTGGACGGCATCGCCCGGCAGCAGCCGCGTGGAGCCACGGGGCGGGATCGCCTGGCCCTCGCGGACGATCACGTTGACCACCGCGTCGCGCGGCAGGCCGAGGTCGCGGACGCGCGCCCCGGCCACCGCGTCCTCCGGCCCCACCGGGAACTCGAGGATCTCCGCGCCGAGCCGCCGGATCGTCCCCGCCTCCGACAGCGGCGTCGGCAGCGCCGGCTCGCTCGTCGTCATCCCCAGCCGGCGGGCGAGCGGCTCGAACGTGGTCCCCTGCAGCAGGGTGGAGAGCAGGACCGCGAAGAAGACGATGTTGAAGAGCTCGAGCGCGCCCGGGACGTCGGCGATCAGCGGAAAGGTGGCGAGCACGACCGGCACCGCCCCGCGCAGCCCGGCCCAGCTCAGCACCGCCCGCTCGGCGTTCGAGTAGCGGAAGGGCAGCGTGGCGATCCAGGTGGCGACGGGCCGCGCGATCAGGACCAGTACGAGCGCGAGCAGCGTCCCCTCCACCGCGACGTCGACGAGCTGGCTCGGGAAGACCAGCAGCCCGAGCGTGAGGAACATGGCGAGCTGCGCGACCCACGCGAGGCCCTGGTGGAAGCTGGTGACGGTCCGCTTCGCGGGGATCTGCGCCGTCCCGAGCGCCAGGCCGGCGAGGTAGGCGGCCAGGAAGCCCGACCCCTCGAGCACGTCGGCGCCGCCGTAGGCGAGCAGGACGGTCGCCACCGTGGCGACGGGATAGAGGCCCGCCGTCTCCAGCCGCGCGCGCCGGAAGCCCTGCACGGCGAGCCAGCCGACCAGGCCGCCGACCACCAGCCCGATCCCGAGCTGGCGCGCGAAGAGGAGCGTCATGTCGGCGATCCCGTACTCGCCCTCGGGGGCCAGGAGCCATTCCGTGAAGCCGAGCACGAGCAGCACCGCGACCGGGTCGTTGAAGCCGGCCTCCCCCTCGAGCGTGCGCGCGAGCCGGCGCCGCAGGGTGGAGGTCCGCAGCAGCCCGAAGATCGCCGCGCCGTCCGTCGAGGCGACGATCGCCCCCACCAGCAGCCCCTCGAGCGCCGAGAAGCCGAACAGCGCCGAGGCGGCGACCGCGACGATCGCCGCTGTCGCGAGCGTCCCGGCCAGCGCGAGCGCGAGCGCCGACCCGATGACGGGCCGGACCTCGAGCATCCCCGTGGTCAGCCCACCCTCGAAGAGGATGAGCGCGAGCGCGATGACGCCGATCGTCCGCGCGAGCTCGTAGTCGTCGAACTCGATGAGCCCCAGGCCGTCGGAGCCCACCAGCATCCCGACCGCCAGGAAGAGCACGAGCCCGGGCACCCGCAGCCGGCCCGCGACCAGCGACGCCAGCAGGCCGGCGGCCAGCAGCGCGCCGGCGATCAGGATGAGCTTGCCCTCCGTCATCTGCGGGGGCGGACGATGCCAGCCGGGCTACATGGATGCGGGGGCGTCGACCCCGAGCAGCCCGAGCGACCGGGCGATCACGCGCTGCGCCGCGACGCTGAGCGCGATCCGGAACCACTCGGCGCCCTGGGGCTCGGCGCCCACCACGCGGCAGTCGCGGTAGAAGGCGGTGAACGACTGGGCGAGCTCGAGCGCGTAGGCCGCCATCCGGTGCGGCGCGCGCCGGTCGGCGGCCTCGGCCACCTCGGCCGGGAACGCGAGCAGCTTCTTGATCAGCTCGCGCTCGGCCGGCTCGAGCGCACCGGCCTCGCGCGCGCCCCGCGCGAGCGCCCGCGCCACCCGCTCCTCCCCCGCCTTGGCCAGCATGGAGGCGATCCGCGCGTGGGCGTACTGGACGTAGTAGACGGGGTTCTCGTTGCTCTGGCGGCGCGCGAGGTCGAGGTCGAGGTCGACCGTCGAGTCGTGGGAGCGCTGGAGCATGAAGAAGCGCGTGGCGTCCACGCCGATCTCCCCGATGAGCTCGTCGAGCGTGACGAAGTCGCCGCGGCGCTTGGACATCGACGCGCGCTGGCCGCCCTCGATCAGGTGGACGAACTGGAGGATGGGCACCTCGACGCGCCGGGGATCGGCGCCGAGCGCGGCAGCGGCGGCACGCAGGCGCCCGACGTAGCCGTGGTGGTCGGAGCCCAACACGTACACGAGGCGGTCGTAGCCGCGGGCGAGCTTGTGCTCGAGGTAGGCGATGTCGGAGGTGAAGTACGTCGGCTCGCCCGTCGAGCGCTCCACCACGCGGTCCTTGTCGTCGCCGAAGTCGGTCGTCCGCAGCCACAGCGCGCCCTCGTGGCGGTAGAGGTGGTCGCCCTCCAGGCGCTCGAGGGCGCGCGCGACGGGCGACGGGTCGCCCTCGTAGAGCGAGCCCTCGAGGAAGAAGGTGTCGAAGTGGACGCGGTAGGCCTCGAGCGTCGCCCGGATGCGGGAGAACATGCGCTCCACGCCGGCCGTCATCAGCGCCTCGACGTCCACCTCGGCGGCGCCCGGGATCTCCTCGGCGAGCTCGCGGACGTAGTCGCCCTCGTAGCCGTCCTCCGGCAGCGGCGCGCCGATCGCCCGCGCCTTGATCGACTCGCCGAGGCGGCGGACCTGCGAGCCCGCGTCGTTGAAGTAGTACTCGCGCTCGACCGCGTGGCCGGCCAGCTCGAGGATCCGTGAGAGCGAGTCGCCGTAGGCGGCGTGGCGGCCGCCGGCGGCGGTCAGCGGGCCGGTCGGGTTCGCGCTGACGAACTCGACGTTGACCCGCTCCGGGCGCTCGGGCGAGCCGGCGCCGTAGCCGTCGCCGGCGGCCAGGACCTGGGCGGTGGCCTCGGCGTACCAGGCGTCGGAGAGGAAGACGTTGAGAAAGCCCGGCCCCGCGACCTCCACGCGCGCGAGCCGGTCGCCGAGCCGCGCGTCGAGGCCCGAGCCGAGCCGCTCGGCGATCGCCCGCGGGGCGTCCTTGAGCACGGGCGCGAGCAGCATCGCGGCGTTCGTGGAGTAGTCGCCCAGCTCGGCGC